>NZ_JBHVCT010000098.1:0-21659 GCF_042803195.1 Streptomyces sp. NPDC057428 | reverse complement strand
GGCGATACCGGCTCCCGCCACTAGCCGAAACTCGCTGACCTGCGCTGATGCCCAATTCGACTCATCGGACACCCACTGAGCTGCGGAACCCGGGCTCACCCTCCGTACACCCCACCCGCCGCGCACGCACCATCACCACGTGGGGCAACGGGGGCGGACGCGGCCGTGGACTTCTCCGGCTTCCACGCGCCGGTCCCCACGGCCACTCCGCCCCCGGACGGGACGGTCGACGTCAGCGCGCTGCCGGGCCGGACGCCGGTTCCTTCCCGACGCCACCGCTCAGCAGCACGTACAGCACCAGCGAGGAGGCCAGGCCGACGGCCCATCCGTAGTCGGCGAGCGGCTTCAGGAACGGGATCAGCCCGTCGGCGGGGAACGGCCCCTTGCCGGGCGCCGAGTGCGAACCCCCGACGGCGAGGACGCCCCCGGCCACGAACGCCGCCACGGCACGCCAGTTCCAGCCGCCGGTGTACCAGTAGCGGCCTCCGGGCCGGTAGAGGTCGGGCAGGTCGAGGACCGTACCCCTGATGATCCAGTAGTCGGCGATGAGGATGCCGGCGACCGTGCCGAGCAGCCCGCCGACCAGCCCCAGCCAGGTGAAGATGTACAACTCGGGCGTCTCGGTGAGCTTCCACGGCATGATCAGGACGCCGACGACCCCGGTGATCAACGCGCCGGTACGGAAGTTGATGCGTTTCGGCGCGAGGTTCGCCAGGTCGTACGCGGGTGAGACGACGTTCGCCGCGAGGTTTACGGAGATCGTCGCCACCAGCACGGTGATCAGGCCGAAGAGCAGTCCGAAGGCGTTGTCCGTCCTGGCCACCAGCTGTACCGGGTCCCAGATCGCCTCCCCGTAGACGGCCTGCGAGCCGGACGTGACGAGGACGGAGAGCAGGGCGAAGAACGTCATGGTCGTGGGCAGCCCGAGCGACTGCCCACGGATCTGGGCCCGTTGGCCGGCGCCGAAGCGTGTGAAGTCGGGGATGTTCAGGGAGAGCGTGGACCAGAAGGCGATCATGCCCATCAGCGCGGGGAAGAATACCGGCCAGAAATCCGCGCCCCAGCCGAGGGCGGAGGGCTGGTCCAGGAGCGGTCCGAAGCCGCCGGCCTTGACCGCGACCCAGACGAGCAGGACCACCGCGCCGACGATGACGAACGGCGCCGCCCAGTTCTCGAAGCGGCGCAGGGTGTCCATGCCCCGGTAGATGATGGCGAGTTCGAGCACCCAGAACAGGACGAAGCAGAGCCAGAGCGTCCAGGGCTGCCCGCCGATCTCACCGGCCCGCGCCCAGCCTCCGAACATCTTGCCCAGCAGCGTGAAGATGCCGACGCCACCGATCCACGTCTGGATGCCGAACCACGCGCAGGCGACGCCCGCCCGGATCAGCGCCGGCAGATTGGCACCGCGCAGCCCGAACGACGCACGGGCCAGGACGGGGAACGGAATGCCGTACTTGGGGCCGGCGTGCCCCGTCAGCAGCATCGGGGCCAGCACGATGAGGTTGGCGAGGGCGATCGTGAGGACGGCCTGCTTCCAGTCCATCCCGAGCGCGACGAGCCCGGAGGCCAGCAGCCAGGACGGGATGTTGTGCGCCATCCCGATCCACAGGGCCGCGAAGTTGTACGTCGTCCAGCGGCGCCGCTCCAGGGGCACCGGCAGCAGGTCGTCGTTGACGAATCGCGGGTCGTCGGGGACGGATCCGGGGGCGAGTTCGATCCGGCTCGACGGGTCGGCCATCCGCCCGCTGGAGGGGGACGGCGGGACGGGTGGAACCGGTGGGACGGTAGCGGTCATGCTGGCGTGACCCTTCGCTCGGGAGAGGTGCCGTGCGGGGCGCGGGCGTGCGGTGCCTGGACAGCCACTGGCCGTGGAAGGGGTCAGGTGGACAACGCGGGGATGATCGTGGAGCCGTAGGCGTCGATGGTGGCTTCTCGCGCGTCGTGCATGTTGTAGACGGCGAACTGGTCGACGCCCAGGTCGCGCAGGACCCGGAGCTTCTCGATGTGCGCCTCGGCCGGTCCGAGCAGGCAGAAACGGTCCACGATCTCGTCGGGGACGAAGGCCGTGTCCGGGTTGCCGGTGCGGCCGTGGTGGCTGTAGTCGTATCCTGACCGGCCCGCGATGTAGGCCGTGAGCTCCTCGGGCACGAGGTCCGAGTGCTCCCCGTAGCGGGAGACGAGGTCGGCCACGTGGTTGCCGACCATGCCGCCGAACCATCGGCACTGCTCGCGGGCGTGGTCCAGGTCCTCGCCCACGTAGGCGGGCGCGGCCACGCAGACGGTGACGGAATCCGGGTCGCGTCCCGCATCGACGGCCGCCTGCCGCACCGCCTTGATCATCCACTCCGTGAGGTACGGGTCGGCCAGTTGGAGGATGAAGCCGTCGGCCTTCTGCCCGGCCAGCGCCAGGGCCTTGGGCCCGTAGGCCGCCATCCAGACGGGCAGGCTTCCGTCCTTCACCCACGGGATCTGTACCGGCTGCCCGTCGACGGTCGCCTCGCGTCCCTCCGCGAGATCACGGATCGCCTCGATGGCCTCGCCGAGCCTGGCAAGGGTGTTCGGCTTGCGGCCGGCCACACGCATCGCGGAGTCCCCGCGCCCGATACCGCACACGGTGCGGTTGCCGTACATGTCGTTGAGCGTGGCGAAGGTCGATGCGGTGACCTCCCAGGTGCGGGTGCCAGGATTGGTCACCATAGGTCCCACGACGAGCCGTTCGGTGTGCTCCAGGATCCGGCTGTAGATGACGAAGGGCTCCTGCCAGAGCACGGCCGAGTCAAAGGTCCAGCCGTAACGGAATCCGTTCCGTTCGGCGCGGCGCATGAGTCCGACGACGGCCGACGCGGGCGGGTCGGCCTGGAGGACGAGTCCGAAATCCATGACAGATGCTCCTAGTCGAAGTACTGACACATGGCGCGCGGGTGAAACCCCGCGCCTTGGCCGACACGTGCACTTCCCGCCGGTGTATGCCGAACAGACGGCGGCACAGGCGGAAGGACTGCGGGGCGACGCCCTCGGTGGTGCGCCAGGGGCGAGCTTTCCACACAGGGCGGCGGCAGACCCGGTACCGCGGTCCCGCCCGAAGGCGAGTCGCGGGGGGACAATCCTGGACCCGTCGGCGGGCTTTGGGAAGGGGCACTCTACGCGCGATGCGTCCGGTGTCCCGGTCATGCGCGCGAGGCGCGGTGACGCCCTGCCCGAAGGGAGCACCGGGCGGGCGGCGGCGCAGGTGAAGGAGCGGGCGCCGTCGGCCTGTCCGCCGCCCCGGCCCTCACCCCCTGACGAGAACCCGCTCATGCCCCGGACAGCGGGTCTCTCGCCGACCACGGAGCGCAAAATGAGACTTATGCCACATAGCGGTATTGTTTGTGGCGTTTGGTTGCGGTATCGGCCTCTCTTGCGGTGGCAATTCGTACCCGGGCCGAGGCAATGCGCACGTCTCCCTCCTCGCACCAGTGGTTCAAGCGGAAGGATCGACCATGGGCACGGTCACCACCATCGACGGCACGACCATCTACTACAAGGACTGGGGTCCGCGCGACGGCGAGCCGATCATGTTCCACCACGGCTGGCCGCTCAGCGGGGACGACTGGGACAACCAGATGCTGTTCTTCCTCTCAAAGGGCTATCGCGTGATCGCCCACGACAGGAGGGGGCACGGGCGTTCCTCCCAGAGCGCCACCGGGCACGACATGGACACGTACGCCGCCGACGTGACGGCGGTGGTCGAGGCGC
This sequence comes from Streptomyces sp. NPDC057428, assembly GCF_042803195.1. NCBI lineage: Bacteria > Bacillati > Actinomycetota > Actinomycetes > Kitasatosporales > Streptomycetaceae > Streptomyces > Streptomyces sp. NPDC057428. Next base: position 17,924 of record NZ_JBHVCT010000098.1, on the reverse strand, counting down.
TCGACCTCCGGGGAGTGGTGCACATCGGCCATTCCACCGGCGGTGGCGAGGTGGCCAGGTACGTCGCCCGCGCCGAGGCGGGACGAGTGGCGAAGGCCGTACTCGTCAGCTCCGTTCCGCCGGTCATGGTGAAGTCCGCGTCGAATCCGGGCGGGCTGCCGATCGAGGTGTTCGACGGCTTCCGCGCCGCCCTCGCCGCCAACCGCGCCCAGTTCTACATCGAGGTGCCCTCGGGTCCGTTCTACGGATTCAACCGCCCCGGAGCCGATGTGTCGCAGGGGCTCATCGACAACTGGTGGAGGCAGGGCATGCGTGGCGCGGCCAACGCCCACTACGAGTGCATCAAGGCCTTCTCGGAGACCGACTTCACCGAGGACCTCAAGAAAATCAACGTGCCGGTCCTGGTGGCCCACGGCACCGACGACCAGATCGTGCCCTACGAGGACGCCGGCCCCCTGTCCGCGAAGCTGCTGCCGAACGGCCGGCTGAAGAGCTACGAGGGCTACCCCCACGGAATGCTCTCGACTCACCCCGAGGTCCTCAACCCCGACCTCCTGGCGTTCGTACAGGAGTAGCACGAGCCCGCGAGCGGCACCCGGCTCTGGCGCATCGACGGCCCGTGAGGCGGGCCCTCAGAGCGGGAGAGCACCCGTGGTGCGCCCAGATGACACCACCTGGCACAACTGATGTGCCAGGTGGTGCCATCTCGCGCGAAATGGTGTCATTTTGCGGCTCAAGACACACGCAGGCCCGAGTGGCGCCACGCGGTCACCCTGCAACACCACTTCATTTACGCAGCTCAGGGACGTAGGCAACCGAGGCAGGGTTGAGGTGCGGCCCACAGGCTTGCATGTGACGCCATAGTGATGCCATGATGGCGCCATGGACCTGACCCCGTATGTCGACACCCTCCGCCGCGAACTCGCGGTGGCCGCCGAGGCCGGCGGCGACGAAGCCCGCGCGCTGGCGGAGCGGCTCACCGCCCCCTTGGAGTCGGCGACCCGGCTGGCCATGCTGAACGTGCTCTCCGCCGCGACGGACGAGATCACCCGCGAACTCGCCCCCGGCTCGGTCGACGTACGGCTGCGCGGGCTCGACCCCGACTTCGTGGTGACCCGGCCGCCCCATGACGACAGCGCCGACGCCAAGCCGCCCGCAGCCGCCGAACCACTCCAGGCCGCGTCACCGATGGACGGCGACGAGGGGGGCACAGCCCGCGTCAATCTGCGCCTGCCGAGCCACCTCAAGGCCCGTGCCGAGGAAGCCGCGAATCGCGAGGGCCTGTCGGTCAACGCGTGGCTGGTGCGCGCGGTGTCGGCCGCGGTCGACGGCGGTCCCCGGCCGCGCACGACGCAGAAGACCCAGACCATCGGACAGAGCTTCACGGGCTGGGTGCGCTAGCCCGCACCCGCACCCCCGCCACCCGACCACGTCACCCGCGCTCGTCCCACCAGCGGGAACACCCCGAAACCCCAGAGGACGGTACAGCCATGCCTTCTTACGACACCCCCGCGCCGATCTCCGTCACGACGCACGTGCACGCCGGTTCCGTCGGGTTCACCGCGGGCGACCGCCTCGACACCGTCGTCGAGGTGCGCCCGCGCGACCCGAAGCGGGACCAGGACGTGCGGTCGGCCGAGCAGACCGAGGTCACGTTCACGAGCGGGGTCCTGACCGTCACGACCCCCAAGGGCAATCTGTTCGGCCGCACGGGCACCGTCGACGTGACGGTCGAGCTGCCGACGGGTTCGAGTGCCGACGTGACGGGCGCCTGGACCCAGGTCCTCGGCGAGGGCCGTCTCGGCGAGGTCCGCGTGAAGACATCGTCCGGCGACGTACGCCTCGACACGACCGGCCGGCTGAAGCTCACCGCGTCACACGGCTCGATCACCGTGGACCGGGTCGAGGGCGCGGCCGAGATCACCACCAGTTCCGGCAGCGTGCGCGTCGGCCTCGTCGACGGACCCGCCGTCCTGAAGAACTCGCACGGCACCACGACCGTCGACGCCGCGACCGGAGAACTGCGGGTGAGCGGCGCCAACGGTGACATCGAGGTCCGGCGCGCCGAGGACTCGGTCACCGCCACCACGGCGCACGGCACGCTGCGTGTGGGCGAGGTGGTGCGCGGCACGGTTCAGCTGGAGACCTCCTACGGCGCCATCGAGGTCGGGGTCCGCGAGGGCACGGCAGCCTGGATCGACGCCAGTTCGGGCGCTGGACAGGTACGCAACACGCTCACCTCGTCCGAGGTGCCGGAGACGACCGAGGACACCGTCAAGGTCCGCGCCCGCACCCGGTACGGGAACATCGACATCCGCCGCGCCAAGGTCTGACCCCCGCACGAACGGGTCACCACTCACACGCTTCGCCGACCATCTCGTCCGCCGCCCTCGGAGGGCCACATGCCCAATTCTGTCATGCCCACGCCCAATCATGCCCACAGCCACCCGTCTCCGCCCGCCGTCTCCGCCCTCGGACTGCGCAAGTCGTACGGCGACAGGACCGTGCTCGACGGCATCGACCTGCGCATCCCGGCCGGGTCCGTGTTCGCACTGCTCGGTCCGAACGGGGCCGGCAAGACCACCGTCGTCAAGATCCTGTCCACACTCATCGGCGCCGACGGCGGACAGGCCCAGGTCGCGGGCCATGACATCGCCACCTCACCGGACGGTGTCCGTGCGGCGATCGGTGTGACCGGGCAGTTCTCCGCCGTCGACGGACTGATCACCGGCGAGGAGAACATGCTCCTCATGGCGGACCTCCATCACCTGCCCAAGGCCGAGGGACGACGCACCACCGCCGAACTCCTCGAACGCTTCGACCTGACGGACGCGGCGAAGAAGCCCGCCTCGACCTACTCCGGCGGCATGAAACGCCGCCTCGACATCGCCATGACCCTCGTCGGCAGCCCCCGCGTCATCTTCCTCGACGAACCCACCACCGGCCTCGACCCCCGCAGCCGCCACACCATGTGGCAGATCATCCGCCGCCTCGTCACCGACGGCGTCACCGTCCTCCTCACCACCCAGTACCTCCAGGAAGCCGACGAACTCGCCGACCGCATCGCCGTACTCCACAACGGCACCATCGCCGCCGAAGGCACCCCCGGCGAACTCAAACGCCTCGTCCCCGGCGGCCACGTCCGGCTCCGCTTCACCGACCCCACCGCCTACCGGAACGCCACCACCACCCTCGACACCGTCACCCACGACGACAAAGCCCTCTGGCTCACCATCCCCTCCGACGGCAGCCAACGCGACCTGCGCACCCTCCTCGACCGACTCGACACCGCCGGCATCCACGCCGACGAACTCACCGTCCACACCCCCGACCTCGACGACGTCTTCTTCGCCCTCACCAGCCCCACCGTCCCTGGCCGGCCCACCCAGACCGACCAGACCGACCAGCCCAAGGAGGCTGTCCGATGAGCACCCTCACCCTCGCCGTACGGGACTCTGCCACCATGCTGCGCCGCAACCTCCTGCACGTGCGGCGCTACCCGTCCCTCACCCTGAACCTGCTGCTCACCCCGGTCATGCTGCTGCTCCTCTTCGTCTACGTCTTCGGCGACACCATGAGCGCGGGCATCGGCGGCGGCGGTGCGGACAGGTCCGAGTACCTCTCGTACCTCGTCCCGGGCATCCTGCTGCTGACCATCGGCGGCACCACCATCGGCAGCGCGGTGTCGGTCTCCATGGACATGACCGAGGGCGTCATCACGCGCTTCCGTACGATGGCGATCCACCGCGGGTCGGTACTCATCGGGCACGTCGTCGGCAGCGTCCTGCAGTGCGTGATGAGCGTCGTCACCGTCGGAGCCGTCGCGGTGGCCATCGGCTTCAGGTCCTCCGACGCCACGGCCCTTGAGTGGCTCGCGGCGTTCGGGCTGCTGACGCTCGTCGCCCTGGCGCTGACCTGGATCGCGGTGGGGATGGGCCTGTCCAGCCCGAACGTCGAGGCCGCGAGCAACAACGCCATGCCACTGATGATCCTGCCACTGCTCTCCAGCGCGTTCGTCCCGCTCGACGCGATGCCGGGCTGGTTCCGGCCCATCGCCGAGTACCAGCCCTTCACCCCCGCCATCGAGACCCTGCGCGGACTCCTCCTCGGCACCGAGATCGGCAACAACTGGTGGATCGCCGTCGGCTGGTGCCTCGGACTGACCGCGCTCGGCTACCGCTGGTCGACGTCGCTGTACAAGCGCGACCCCGAGTAGCGCCGGAGGGAACAGCCGGGAGCCTCAGGGACGGCGCACCCCGACACCGCGTCGGCGTGCGCCGTCCCGCCCGCGTCACAGGTACTGGCAGGTCCCCCTCGGCAGATAGGTCCCGTGGCCGGCATGCCCCACGTAGGCGCCGTCCTCGATCACCGGCACCCCACGCGACAGGACCGTCTTCACGCGGCCCGTCACGCGCTTGCCCTCGTAGGCGGAGTAGTCGACGTTCATGTGGTGCGTCTCGGCTGAGATGGTCTGCTCCGCGCCCGGGTCGTAGATCACGACGTCGGCGTCGGAACCCGGTGCGATGGTGCCCTTCTTCGGGTACAGCCCGAACATCCTGGCCGGGGAGGCGCAGGCGATCTCGATCCACCGCCTGCGTGAGATGTGGCCGTCCACGACGGCCTGGTGAAGGAGGTCCAGCCGGTTCTCCACGCCCGGCATGCCGTTGGGGATCTTCGAGAAGTCGCCCCGTCCCATCTCCTTCTGGCCCGAGAAGCAGAACGGGCAGTGGTCGGTGGAGACGACCTGCAGCTCGTTGTTGCGCAGCCCGCGCCAGAGCGACTCCTGGTGCTCCCGGGGACGGAGCGGGGTGGAACAGACGTACTTGGCGCCCTCGAAGCCGGGCTCGGCGAGGTTGTCCGTGGAGAGGAAGAGGTACTGCGGACAGGTCTCTCCGAAGACCGGGAGCCCCTTGTGGCGGGCGTCGGCGATCTCCGCCACCGCCTCGTCGGCGGAGACGTGCACGACGTACAGGGGCGATCCCGCGACCCGGGCGAGCTGGACGGCGCGGTGCGTGGCCTCGGCCTCCAGGGCGACCTTGCGGACGTCGCCGTGGTAGCGCGGGTCGGTGCGCCCCTCGGCCAGCGCCTGTTCGACCAGGACGTCGATGGCGATGCCGTTCTCCGCGTGCATCATGATCAGGCCGCCGTTGCCGGAGGCGCGCTGCATGGCACGGAGGATCTGGCCGTCGTCGCTGTAGAACACGCCCGGGTAGGCCATGAAGAGCTTGAACGAGGTGACGCCTTCCGCCACCAGGCGGTCCATCTCCTTGAGCGAGGAGGCGTTCACGTCCGACATGATCATGTGGAAGGCGTAGTCGACGGCACAGTTGCCGTCGGCCTTCCCGTGCCAGGTGTCGAGCCCTTCCTGCAGCGAGCGGCCCTGGGTCTGGATGGCGAAGTCGACGATCGTCGTGGTCCCGCCCCAGGCCGCGGCCCGCGTGCCGGTCTCGAAGGTGTCGGCGGCGTACGTCCCGCCGAAGGGCATCTCCATGTGCGTGTGCGCGTCGACACCACCGGGAATGACGTACTTTCCCGTGGCGTCGATCCTGCGGTCGGCGCTCCAGCTCGCTGCTGCGTCGGTGCCCTGGGCGGCGAGGGCTGCGATGCGCCCGCCCTCGATGAGTACGTCGGCGTGGATCTCGTCTGACGCGGTGACGACGAGTCCGCCGTGGATGACGGTGCGGCTCATGTGCCCCTCCTCGCGGTGGCGGAACGGGCCTGTACCCGTGGACCGGCTGCTTGATGACGCATGGGGACGTGGTGCACCCCGCGGCAGGGACACCTGCCGCGGGGTCCGGTTGTCAGATCGCCGAGTGGAGGGCGTCGGCCAGGATCGTCGCGCCCTCCTCCGCCTCGGCGACGGTGAGCGACAGCGGTGGCGCGATGCGCAGGACGCTGGTGTTGTGACCGCCGCCCTTGCCGATGAGCAGCCCGCCGGCGCGGGCCGCTTCCAGGACGGCGGCTGCCGCTTCCGGGGCCGCCTCGTCGGTGCCGGGCTTCACCAGCTCGATGCCGATCATGAGCCCCCGGCCGCGTACCTCCTTCACGGCGTCCGAGCCCGCGCCGACCGCCCGGAGGCGCTCGATCAGCAGCCCGCCGACCCGCCGGGCGTTGCCCTGGAGGTCGTGCTCCAGCAGGTACGAGAGGTTGGCGAGCCCGGCGGCCATCGTGACCGGGGATCCGCCGAACGTCGAGATGGAGTTGGCGTCCAGGCAGTTCATGACGTCGGCCCGGGCGACGACTCCGCCGATGGACATGCCGTTGCCGATGCCCTTGGCGAAGGTGATGATGTCCGGCGGGCCGTTATCGGCGTGTGCCTGCCAGCCCCAGAAATGGTCTCCGGTCCGGCCCCAGCCGGTCTGCACCTCGTCGGAGATCCACAGGATGCCGTGCCGGTCGAGGACCTCGCGGAAGGCGGCGTAGAGCCCGTCCGGGGGTGCGGTGAAGCCGCCCACGCCCTGGACCGGTTCGGCGATCAGCGCCGCGGGCTCCCGGGTGTGCCCGAGCAGGTCCTCCAGGTCGGCGACGCACGCCTTGATGAACCGCTCGTCGCTCAGCTCCGCGTACGGTCCGCGGCTGCGGACCCCGCCGTGGACGTAAAGCGTCTGCAGCGGGGACAGAGTCGTCGGCGACCAGCCCTTGTTGCCCGTGATGGACACCGCGGAGAAGGACCTGCCGTGGTAGCTGTTGCGCATGGCCAGGATCTGGTTCGACCCCCGGTAGGCGGTCGCGAGCAGCAGGGCCGCGTCGTTGGCCTCGGTGCCCGACGTGGTGAAGAAGACGCGGGCGTCGGGGATTGAGGAGAGCGTGGCGATGCGCTCGGCGAGTTCGACCATCGGGCGGTTGAGGTAGAGGGTCGAGGAGTGGATGAGGCGGCCGGCCTGCTCGGTGACCGCTTTGGTCACTTCGGGCAGGGCGTGCGCCGTCATCGTGGTGAGGATGCCGCCGAAGAAGTCGAGGTAGCGGTTGCCGTCGGCGTCCCAGACGTGGCGGCCCTCGCCGTGGGTGAGTTCGAGGGGCTGCCGGTAGTAGAGCGCCAGCCATTCGGGGCTGACGGCGAGGTGCCGCTCGTGCAGTCCGGTCACGGCTCCACCAGCCCGTCGTACGCGTCGGGCCTGCGGTCCCGGTAGAAGGCCCACTGCTGCCGGACCTCGTCGATCATCCCGAAGTCGAGGTCACGTACGAGGAGTTCCTCCTCCTTGTCGCTCGCGACGTCCCCCACGAACTGTCCGCGCGGGTCGACGAAGTAGCTGGTGCCGTAGAAGTCGTTGTCGCCGTACTCCTCCTGGCCCACGCGGTTGATCGCGGCGACGAAGTACTCGTTGGCGACGGCCGATGCGGGTTGTTCCAGCTGCCACAGATGGCCGGAGAGCCCTCGCGAGGTCGCCGAGGGGTTGTACACCAACTGAGCTCCGTTGATTCCTAGTTGGCGCCATCCCTCGGGGAAGTGGCGGTCGTAGCAGATGTAGACGCCGACCTTGCCCACCGCCGTGTCGAAGACCGGCCAGCCGGCGTTGCCGGGCTTGAAGTAGTACTTCTCCCAGAATCCCCTGACCTGCGGGATGTGGTGCTTGCGGTACTTGCCGAGGTACGAGCCGTCGGCGTCGATCACGGCCGCGGTGTTGTAGTAGAAGCCGGACTGCTCGAGTTCGAAGATCGGCACCACGATCACCATGCCGGTCTCGCGGGCCAGGTCCTGCATGCGCCGGACCGTCGGACCGTCCGGCACGGGTTCGGCCCAGCGGTAGTGCTCGGGTTCCTGCACCTGGCAGAAGTACGGGGCGTTGAAAACCTCCTGGAACCCGATGATCCGTGCACCCTGCCGGGCTGCCTCGCGAGCGTGTTCCTCGTGTTTGGCGATCATGGATTCGGTGTCGCCGGTCCAGGTCGCCTGGACGAGTGCGGCGCGTACGACGTGGGACATGAGCTGCTCCTTCGACGCGGCGTCAGAGAGCCTCTACGTGTTCTCTACGCCCGTAGACACGGTGCATAGGAGGAGAACGTAAGCCCCGTCACACAGCGGGGCAAGACCATCACCGTGAACCGGCGGAGTCGATCATGTTTCACACCCGAGCGGTCCATCTGTGTCCGCGGGCCCCCGGCCCAGTGCGCCCAGGGCCACGTACGCGGCCTGCACGAGGGCGTGAGCGGTGTCGGGGCCGAGTTCGTCAGGGCCGCCAGCACGGGACCGGAGACCAGCCGGGGCCGCCGGACCTCCATGAGGCGGTGCGCAGGAAAGCGTCCGGTACGGCGCCGGGGTCGAGCAGGCCCGCCGAGGCGCAGCAGGTCGCGGGCGCTGGAGGGCACGGCGCCGGCGGCGGTCAGCCCCGTCATCAGCAGCGCCGGACGGGACCGGCCGTGCCAATGGGCTTTGACCTGCGGCCGGTTGGGATCGCAGTCGGTGTGGGACAGACCGGGCGGGCCCGTGATCCGGTCGGCCGGCAGGCGGGCGTATTCGTCCCCGGTGCCACCGGCCGCCCGGGGTCGCTCATCGGCCCGTTGCGACGGCGGCTCCTCACCCGCGACCGGGTCGCCGGTCCGCCGGAGCGACGCCGCGCTCACGGCGCCGGAATACCCGCGACCCGCAGCGCGTGGACCAGGTCCCACTCCCGTGCGGCCGACACCTCACGTGCGGCGGCGAGCAGTTGGGGGACGAGGTGGCCCGGGGCTGCCTCCGCGACACGGGCCGCGTCCTGCGGGCTCCGCACACGGACGAACGCACCGAGCAGCGCGCGCGCCTCGGGCTCCAGGCCCGCCCGGTCGAGCGCGACCACGGCATCTGCGATCTCCTCGGCGGGCCGCGCCACACCCTGCCGCAGCAGGTGCCCGCAGTCGTCGGTGCGGCCGGCGGCGGCCAGCGCACCTGCGGCGGCGGCCAGTTCGGTGGGTGGCAGGGAGGAGACCTCCCACAGCAGGGTGGCCCAGTCCGCCGCCAGCCCGGCCCCGTCCAGGGCGTCGGCGAGCACCGGCAGGTACGCGGCGGGCCGGCCGGCGGCCTCGCAGAGGACGACGTGCGCCTCACCGCTCCGGCCGTCCGCGCGGAGCCTCACGAGCAGCGCGACGGCGTGCTCGGCGGCTCGCCTCGAGGCGAGGTCGGGAGCGGCTGCCCGCTGGGCGAAGCGCCCGGCGCCCTCCTCGGCCGGTGCTACGCCGAAGCGAGCCCCGCGCGGGCGGGCAGCGTCCGGTGAGCCCAGGCCACCGCGTCCGCGTCCGTGTCCGCGTTCACCGCGCCGGCGCCGGTCTCCCGCAACCGCCAGGCCGCACCGGCCTGCTCCCGGAGCATCACGCCGAGCCGGCCGGCGAGTGCCTCCCGCCCGCCCTGGCGCCCGTCGTGGGCGGCGGCGGACGCGGCCCACAGGGCGGCTGCTTGTACGGACTCCTCGGCCGCGAAAGCGGTGCCGCGCACCGAGGCGAGGTCCTGCAGCAGCGATTCCACCACGTCCCAGGGTGGGACCTCGACGCCTTCGAAGCAGGCCCGCATACCCTCGGGATCTCGGGTGCGGAAGACCGCGTACCACCCCCGGCCGGGGTCGAGCACCGCAGCCAGGTTCCGCAGATCGTGTGCGAACGCCCTTACTGCCAAAGCATGTTGAAGCACTGTCACCGTCGTCCTCGCCGACCGCCCGACTGGAGCACTCCAGTCCGCAGGCATTCGACCGCAGGCGTGTTACGGAGGGACTACGCGCGCCTTTCCGGCGTGCTGCGTCCGGAGCGCGGCGCGGCACGGGGCGCCCCCCTCAGAACGTGACGGCGATGCCCGTGTGGGGCCGCTTTCCGAGCCGGGCGACCATGGCCGGCCAGTCCACCAGCCAGAACTTCCAGGTGTATTTGCGGGCCAGCACCTTGCGCACCGCGCGGGTCCCTTCGCCGTCGAGCAGCCGCGCCGTCCCCTCAGCGCTCGGCGCACCCTCCGCGATCCGGCCGCGGACGTCACAGACCGTGACGAGCACCCGGCTGTCGTTGCGCAGCCGCCTGACCTTCCAGGAGTCGGACCGGGTCCAGACGTACAGGACGCCTTCGTCCGCCGCGGCCCACACGGGGGTCGCGACGGGGGCGCCGTTCTTCCGGTAGGTGGTCAGACTGACGTATTCACTGCGGGCGAAGTCCTGGAGAGTCACGGGCGCGACCCTACCCGGCCTACGCCGTGAGTGGCAGGCTCTCCCTGTCCGGTACGGGCACGGGCGCCGCCAGGCAGCGCCGCAGCAGTTCGTCCATCGACAGCCCGAGGGCTCCGGCGAGCGCGGCCACCGTGAAGAACGCAGGCGTGGGTGCCCGGCCCGTCTCGATCTTGCGAAGCGTCTCGGCCGAGATGCCCGCGTCGGCGGCGACCGCGACCATGCTGCGTCCGCCGCGCGCCTCGCGAAGGACCTCACCGAGACGCTCGCCGCGCAGGCGCTCCTCGGGGGTCAGGGGGTTTCTTACCATGCCGTCATTCTAATACCGATCAAACCGGTATAGTAATTGGCTGAAGGTCTGAGGAAAATCCGCATCATCACCAACGTGAGCATGACCCCGGCGGTCCGTCAGTCGCCGGCCACGAACTTCCGGGCGAGGGCCTCGCCCTCCGCGACTGCCGCCTCGTGGTCCTCGACGGGTGACACCGAGGAATCGCGGAACAGGATGTACGTGACCTCTGACGCGGTTCCGCCGCTCTTCGGATCGGGGTCGATCCCCAGCCTCTTCGCCGCGGCGTACGACGCCTCCCCGATGATCCCGGTGGGCCCCGTGTCACCGACGACGGCGTACAGGACCTTGTCGTCGTGGATGACGGCGGCCACCGCACCGCCCTTGATCCCGTGGTCGGCGTACTTCCACAGCGGGCCCGGGCCGGGCACGACGATGTAGGGCAGCGTGCTCGAGTCAAGGGGCTTGCCCGCCGACGTCTGGAACGCCGTCCCGGGCTGGAAGGAAGGGTCCTTCTTCCGGTTGCAGACGGCGGTGGTGCGGCCGTCGCAGTCGATGTCCATGTCCGCCGTCCAGAACACGGCTCGCTTCGTCCCGCACACCGGGATCTTCGCCGGGCCCCCCTGGTCCGTCCGGTACATCCCATGGGAGATCCGGCGGCAGGTCCTCACCCGGTCCAGCAGTTCGGCGGCCCCGACCGTACCCTCGCTCGGAGCACCGGAGTCCTGCGCAGGAGGAGCGGAGGCGGGAAGAGCGGAGGCGGGGAGCGCCGCCGCGGCGAGGACCACTGCACCCGAGGCGGCGACGAGGGCGAGCATGCGCGTACGCACCGTGGGACATGTCCTTTCACTGGACGCGGAGGGTCCTGGCGGGCCCACCCTGGCCGACGCGGCTCCCCACGGCCGCACCGCCGCCGGGGCCGGCACGCCGGGCAGGCGCGTCGTGCCGGCCCCGAGGCCGCGGTGCGGCAAGCCGTCAGGAACGGCCGCTCGGATGCACCACCATGGCCGAGCCGCCGCCGCGCCGCACCTTTTCCGCCGCCGCCAGCCAGCGCCCGCCGGGCAGGCGCTGGATGCCGGTGGCCGCGCCGATCTCCGGGTTCGCCTTGAAGACGTGGCCCAGTGCCTCCAACTCCGCCCGCACCGGGCTGTTCCACAGTCCGGGTTCGATCTCGGTGGTCACCGTGTTGCGCTGGCTGGCGCGGGGCGCGGCGATCGCGTCGACCAGCGGCAGCCCCCGGTCCAGGTGGCCGGTCAGCGACTGCAGGACGGTCGTGATGATCGTGGCACCGCCGGGCGAACCGAGGGCCAGCACGGGCTCACCGTGCTCCAGCACGACGGTCGGCGAGATCGACGAGCGCGGACGCTTGGCCGGACCCGGCAGGTTCGGGTCGTGGACCGTCGGGTTCGCCGGGGCGAAGGAGAAGTCGGTCAGCTCGTTGTTGAGCAGGAAGCCGCGCCCGGGCACGGTGATGCCGCTGCCGCCCGTCGACTCGATCGTCAGGGTGTAGGCGACGACGTTGCCCCACCTGTCGGCCGTGGTGAGGTGCGTCGTGTTCTCACCCTCGTACGTCGTCGGGGCCGCCACTCCTGCCCGGGCGCACCGGGCGGGGTCGCGGGGATCCCCTGCGGGGAGCGGGCTGGTCAGGACCGCGTCGTCCTTGATGAGGCAGGCCCGCGAGTCGGCGAAGCGCTGCCCGAGCAGTTCACGGGTGGGCACGTCCTCGAACGCGGGATCGCCGACCCAGCGGCCCCGGTCGGCGAATGCGATGCGGCTCGCCTCGATGAGCCGGTGGAGGTACCGCGTCCGGCCGGCCTTCGAGAGGTCGGTGGACTCCAGGATGTTGAGCGCCTCCCCGACGCTCGTCCCGCCGGACGACGAAGGTGCGATGCCGTACACGTCGAGTCCCCGGTAACCGACCCTGGTGGGGGCCTGGAACAACGCACGGTACGCCCTGAGGTCGCCGGCCGTCAGGTCTCCCGGGCGCACCACGCGTGTCGTCGTCGGGTCCACGGGGGGCTTGCGCACCGTCGAGACGATGTCGCGCGCCAGAGCGCCCCGGTACAGCTCGCCGAGACCCTTGCGCCCGAGGGTCTCGTATGTGCGGGCCAGATCGGGGTTCTTGAAGACCGAGCCGGTCACCGGCGGCTGTCCCCCGGGCAGGAAGAGCTCCGCACTCGCGGGGAAGTCGGCGAACCGCGCCTGATTGGCGGCGGTCTGCGAGCGGAAGGTCTCGTCCACCGTGAATCCGTCGCGGGCCAGCCGTTCCGCGGGTTCGAGCAGCCTGGCGAGCGGCTTGCTCCCCCAGGCGTCGAGGGCCTTCTGCCAGGTGGCGGGGGTTCCGGGGGTGCCGACTCCGAGGCCGCTGGTGACGGCGTCGTCGAAGGGGATCGGCGCTCCGTTCTCCAGGAAGAGCGAGGCATCGGCGCTGCGAGGGGCGGTCTCGCGGCCGTCGATCGTCCGGACGGTTCGGGTCCTGGCGTCGTAGTGGACGAAGTAGCCTCCGCCACCGATGCCCGCCGAATACGGCTCGGTCACTCCCAGAGCGGCCGCGGTCGCGACGGCCGCGTCGACGGCGTTGCCTCCCTTGCGAAGGACCTCGATACCCGCGGCGGACGCGTCCGCGTCGACGCTCGACACGGCTCCGCCGTATCCCACCGCCACCGGTGACTTGGGAAGCGGTTCAGGTGGCGCCGATGCGGCGGGCGCAGCGGCGCCGAGCGAACCTATGACTGCGATCACGCTCAGGAACGACACATTCCGGCCGACGGAACGACGCATCCGTACCTCCAGTGAAGGATCGTCCGCGCAGGGTAACGCCGCACGCCCCGGATCGTCAGGACCGCCTCGGCCATGTGTCAGAAGGGACCGTTACGGGAGAGCCTGGTCCCGCTCGCCGCCGGTCACGGGCCGTCAAAGGTGCGGCAGCCGGGTGCGGTTCGCCGTCGGAGGGCACAGTGCCGCGCCCACCGTCACCCGGCTCCGCCCTGCTCGCGGGGGTCTACACCCGCTCCCAGGTCAGGACGCCCGTGCGCAGCTCTCCCCAGATGCGTGTGGGGGTGGCCAGCGCCAGTTGCAGAACCGTCCCGTCGAGTCGCGCCACGCGTAGCTGCGCCCCTCCCATCCAGTTGGGAAACAGGCTCAACGCGACGTCGTGGATCACGGTCGCTTCGTCCGGGACACGGAAGGGCCCGGCGTAGGCGAGGTAGTTGCGGGCCGCTTCGGTCAGCTCCTCCGGGCGGCCCGACTCAAGGCGGTCGGTGTCGAACAGCGGCCTGTCCGGCCGCGTGATCTGAGCGGACATGTAGCCGTCGGCCGAGTAGATGATGAGACCGAGCGGCTGGTCACCGAAGGGGCGTACGACCTCCCCGCTGTCGACGCTGCGGGCCTCGTACGAGACGAGGCGCCACGCTCCGACCAGGGCGGCGCGCAGTTCGTCAGGTGTCATGGCGTCCTCCACCGCTCACAGCAGTTGGTCCATGGTGATGGGGAGGGAACGGATGCGTCGTCCGGTGGCGTGGAAGACGGCGTTGGCGATGGCGGGAGCGATGCCGACGATGCCGATCTCGCCGATGCCCTTGGTACCGATGGGGTTGGCGCGGTCGTACGAGCCGACGAAGGCGACCTGCATGTCGGGGACGTCGGCGTTGACGGGGACGATGTAGTCGCCGAGCGTCGCGTTGGCGATGCGTCCGGTGACGTCGTCGCTGATCGCTTCCTCGAACAGACCCATCCCGATGCCACCGACGGTTCCGCCGATGATCTGGCTGGCGGCGGTCTTCTCGTTGAGGATGCGGCCGCCGTCGATGACGGAGACCGCGCGGACCACGCGCAGTCGCCCCAGGTCACGGTCGACGTGTACCTCGACGAACTTCGCTCCGAACGCTCCGGCCGGTGCCATGCCCAGGTCCTGCGGCTGCACGGGGGTGCTTTCACCGTCCGCCGTCAGCTCGTCGAGGGCGTGCCTGCGGAGGATCTCCGCGTAAGACTCAGCCTTCGACGGGTCGTCACGCCGTCGGATCTTTCCGCCGTCGACCACGACGTCGTCGACCGAGCACCCCCGCAAGGGGGACTCCTTGTCGTTCGCCGTCAATTCCAGGAAGTCCCCGATGAGCCCACGGCACGCCTCGTACACCGCGCTGCCGATGGAGCCCGTCAGACCCGAGCCACCCGTCTGAGGGGCGAAGGGCATCGAGCCCTCCCCCAGGCCGAACGTGACCTGCCCGACCTCAAGACCCAGCAGTTCCGCGGACAGTTGGGTGAACACGGTGTACGCGCCGTTGCCGATCTCCGTACCGGCACTGCGCACGTAGGCGGTCCCGTCCCGTCGGACCGTCGCACGCGCCTCGCAGCGCGCCCGGAACCACGGGTAGCTGGCGGCAGCCACTCCGTAACCGACGAGCACGTTGCCCTGTCGCATCGAGCCGGGTTCCGGGGTGCGCCGCGACCATCCGAAGAGCTCGGCGCCGTGTTCGAGGCACTCCTTGTGCGCACGGCTGGACCAGGGAAGTCCCAGCTGGGGGTGGACCGCGGCGTCGTTTCGCAGGCGCAGTTCCAGCGGGTCCATGCCGAGCTCGACCGCGAGCTCGTCCATCGCGCACTCCAGCGCGTAGTTGCCCGTCGTCGCACCCGGGCCACGCATGGAGTTGGGGACCGGGATGTTGAGGCGGGCCTGGACGTCCCTGGTCGTGACGTTGGGGCAGGCGTAGGAGGTGCCCGAAGCCGTGGCGGTCGGCTCGAAGTTGTCGTCGTCGATCGCGGTGGACGTGAGGGCGTCGTGCTCGATGGCAACGAGTTCACCGGTGCGGGTGGCACCGATGCGCAGTCGCTGCTTCCCCTTGGGCCGGTGACCGCATGCCGTGAACATCTGGGGCCGCGTGAGCACCAGCTTGACCGGGCGCCCCGTCTGACGGGCCGCCAGCGCGGCCAGGACGACATGGGCCCAGACCCGGAGGCCGGCGCCGAACCCTCCTCCGACGTAGGGCGCGATGACGTGCACGGATTCCTCGGGAATGCCGAAGACCGCGGCCAGCGACGTCCGCTCGAGGGTGGGCCACTGGGTCGAGTTGTTGACGAACAGCGCGTCGCCCTCCCACCGGGCGACCGTGGTGAGCGGCCCCATGGGATTGTTCGTGTTGTCGACAGTGGTGTAGGTACGGTCGATCACCACGTCGGCCTGGGCCAGCGCACCGGCCGAGTCGCCCCTCTGGACGTCGCGCTTCCAGGGATTCGTCCGGCGCTCCGCGCGCGGGTCCTCCAGATCCATGACGGCTTCGCCGGGCGCGTAGTCGACCCGGACCAGGGCTGCCGCTTCCGTGGCCTCCTCGAAGGTCTCCGCCACCACTACGGCCACGTGCTGGCCGTAGTGGAAGAGCACGTCGTCCTGGAGCGGCGCCGGCGGCGACACACCCAGCGGCGTCACGGCGGCCCGCTCGAGAGGACCTGCGTTGTGGTGCGTGATCACGCGGATGACGCCGGGAGCCCGCTCGGCAGCCGTGGTGTCGATACCGGTGACGCGGCCGGCCGCGACCGTACTGCGCACGAGCACGGCGTGTGCCATGCCCGGATAGGTGTAGTCGTTGGGATAGTCGGCCTTTCCGGCCACTTTCAGCGGACCCTCGACACGGTTGATCCCCGGGCCGAGGAGAGGGCGAGAGGTCGTCGTCATGAGCTGACTCCCGTGACTGTCTCCAGCGCACGGACCAGCGTGCGCTGCGCGAGTTCCACCTTGAAGGCGTTCTGGTGGCGGGGCTCGGCCCCGGACAGGGCAGCGCGTGCGGCCGTCCGGAACACCTCGGTACCTGCCGCGCTGCCGGTCAGGATCTCTTCCGCCTCGACGGCACGCCACGGATGCGTGGCGACGCCGCCCAGCGCGACGCGGGCCGAGGTGATGACCCCGGCGTCGTCGAGCACCACCGCCACTGCCGCGGAGGCCAGCGCGAATTCGTAGCTCGCCCGGTCACGAACCTTGAGGTAGTCCGAGCGCGCGCCCTCCGGCAGGAGCGGAACCTCGATCGCGGTGATGAGTTCACCCCGCTTCAGGACGTTCTCCACGTCCGGGGTGTCCCCCGGGGGCCGGTAGAAGCCGGTGAGCGGGATCGTGCGGTCCCCGTCCTGGCCGCGGGTATGGACCACCGCGTCAAGAGCGATGAGCGCCACAGCGACGTCGGACGGGCTTGTGGCGATGCAGTGGTCGCTGGTCCCGAGAACCGCGTGCGTACGGTGCGCACCGGTCAGGGCCGCGCATCCCGTACCGGGCTTCCGTTTGTTGCATGCCGCCACCGACGGATCGCGGAAGTACCGGCAGCGGGTGCGCTGCAGGAGATTTCCACCGATGGTCGCCATGTTGCGCAGCTGGACCGAGGCGCTGCGCAGCAGCGCCTCCCGCACCAGCGGCAGGCGCTCGGTGACGACGGGGTCGGCCGCGAGTTCCTCCATCGTGGCCAGCGCTCCCACGAACAGGGCCCCGTCCCGTTGCTCGACGCCGCCGAGCGGAAGACGGGTGATGTCGATCAGCCGGCCGGGCCGCAGCACCCCGTCCTTCATCAGGTCGAGTTGGGTCGTGCCCCCTGCGAGGAAGCTGGCATCACTGTCGGCCCCGGCCTCGGCCAAGGCCGTGGCCACCTCGCGTACCTGGACGTAGTCGAACGGCCTCATTCGCGATCACCGGCCACTTCCTGGATCGCGGCGACGATGTTCTGATAGGCGCCGCACCGGCAGATGTTCCCGCTCATGTACTCGCGGATCTCGTCGGGCGAGCCGGCCCGGCCCTCGGACAGCAGCCCGAGGGCGGACATGATCTGACCCGGCGTGCAGTACCCGCACTGGTATCCGTCGTGCTTGAGGAACGCGGCCTGCATCGGATGCGGATCGTCGCCGTCCGCCAGTCCTTCGACGGTGGTCACCTCGCGCCCGTCGCACTGCGCCGCCAGGGTCAGACAGGACAGGACGCGCTTGTCGTCCACGTGCACGGTGCACGCACCGCACGTGCCCTGGTCGCAGCCCTTTTTCGTGCCGGTGAGACCCAGCTTGTCGCGCAGTGCGTCAAGCAGGGTGACACGGCAGTCCGTGCGCAGGTCATGCACGTCACCGTTGACCCTCAGAGCGAACTCTGCCTGTGGGACGGACTGCGAATCGGTGGGTTCCGCTCGCGATGTCATTGCACCTCGTCTCCGGTACCACTTTGAAATGAAACCTGCGTTCCTGCGACGCCTCGATTTCGGCGCCCACCCGTTACCGGCTTCCCGGTGATGACCGGGTGCCGAACACTGGAGAGGGAATTCTGCCGCCAGGTACCTCCGCACGACGTACGCCCATGGATAAACGGCATGCATTCACCCGACTGCGGCGACACCGTCGGCGGATCTCCGCCGCAACCCCGCACCCGTTTACCGCACGCGGAATTGTTCGTACGGCAACGCTACGAGGTAAGCATTCAGCGTGACCGCGTTGCGTGACGGTTTCGGGCATGGGGTGACGGCCGGTGACCGGTGGTCAACGGCTGGGGTGTGGGCGGTCAG
>NZ_JBHVCT010000097.1:0-21663 GCF_042803195.1 Streptomyces sp. NPDC057428 | reverse complement strand
GTTCAACACCGCAGGTCACTCGACCTGCGGTGTTGAACGCCAAGCTGAGGCCTCCTGGGTCAGACTGGCCCGGTGAAAAGCGAGAACACGTCCTTCCGCGGCGGGCCCCTGGACGGGCGCGTGCTGCCCATCCTGCTCGGGCCGACCGGCCACCCGCCCAAGTGGTACGAGGTCCCGGTGCCCGACGCCGACGGCGGCCCCGCCACCGTCCACGCCTACCGGCGCACCCCGGCCGGATACTCGAAACGGCTCGGTCTGCAGCGCGGCTGGGTGTACGAGTACGCCCCTGGCGGCCGGGAGCGGTTCCAGCCCAAGTGGCCCTGGAGAAAGCCCCGGAGCGGGTCCTGAGCGTCGGCGCGGGCCCGTCGCCGTAGGATCGGCGGTCAGGTGCCGAGGACGGTCACAAGGGGGGTGCGCCATGGAGGCGCTGCGTCAGGACGATCCACGCCACTTCGGCCCGTACACCGCACTGGCCCGCCTCCGAGAGCGTGCGAGCGCGGTGCACTTCCTGACCCGTGGCGCGGACGGTGACGGCCTCGCGGTGGTGACCGCCGCGCGGCCCGCCCTGGCCGCCTTGCCCGCGTTCCGGCGCCGTTTCGCCGCCGAGGCGCGCACCGCCGAGCGGCTGGCCGGCGGCTGGGTCCAGCCGCCCCTCACGTCGCCGGACGACGAGGGGCTGTGGACGGCGGCGGCGTACGTGCCCGCCCTGACGCTCGCGGAGGCGATCGCGCTCGCCGGGCCTCTGCCGGAGCGGGCCGTGCGGATACTGGGCGCCGGCCTGGCCGAGACCCTGTCCCGGGTGCACGCCACGGGGAGCGTGCTCCAGGGGCTGGCGCCCGAGACGGTGCTCCTGGCCGAGGACGGTCCCCGGCTGACCGCCTTCGGGCCCCTCGGTGCGGCGGTCGCAGCCGAGGCCAGGGAGGGCGGTCAGCTCTCCGTGCGGCTCGGCTACCTCACCCCGGAGCAGATCGATGGCGCGGAGGTGGGCCCGGCCTCCGACCTGTTCGTCCTGGGGCTGCTCCTGGCCTACGCGGCGACCGGGACGACCCCGCTGGCCGACGGCCCCGACGACGAGGCCGCAGAGCGGATCGCGCACGGCTCGGCCGAACTCGGCTCCGTACCAGATGAGTTGCGCGCACTGATCGCGGGCTGCCTGGCGAAGGACCCGGCTGCCCGGCCGAGTGCGGGATCCGTCGCGGCGGAGCTGGCGCTGGAGGGCGCCGCGGGCCTCGCCAAAGGCGGCTGGCTCCCCGGGCCGTTGACGGCGGCGGTGTCGGACCAGGCGCAGCGGGCCCGCACCATGGAACCGCCCGCCGGACCGGTCAGGGACGGGGCGCCGGCACAGGCGGCCACCGCCGGCGCCGTCCGGGACCGGCCCGAGGGCGGCGCGGAGGGCGGGTCCCCTGGCGCGGACAGCCCGACCACCCACTTCCTCGGGACCGTGGCGCGCCCGCCGCAGACCGACCGGATCACGACCCAGCTGGCCCTCCCGCGCGAGGCGACCGGTCCTGTGCCGTCACAGCCCCCGGCCCTGCCGCCCGCACCCGCACCCGCACCCGCACCCGCACAGCAGTTCCCTTATGCCCTCCGGACCGCAGCGCCCGCCCCCCTCGCCCTGCCCGCCGCACCTCCGGCCGCAGCGCCCGCCCCGGCCACCAGCCGGCGCGCCCTGCTCACCACGGTCGGCGCCGGAGTGGCCGGACTGCTCGCGGGCGGGGCCGCGGTGGCCGCCCTGGGGTCCGACGACAGCGCGTCAGCACCCGACGACAAGCCCGCGCCCGCACCCCGTCCCACGCTCCCGGGCCAGGCGCCCGGTCCCCGCTGGATGTACCACCACCCCGCCGGTGCACCCGCTCCGCTCACCGCCGGCGTGTGTCGGGACGAGCTGCTGGTGCTGACGGACACTGCCGGGGCCACCGCCGTCGACCTGCGGACCGGGCGGAAGGTCTGGCAACGTGCCGACGCGGCCGGGGCCCAGGCCGTCCGGGCGGCCGGGAACGACCTCTGCTTCCTGGCCACTCCGACCGAGTTCCTGTGGCTGTCGGCCGAGGACGGCCGGGTCGTGCACCGGGTCCGCTTCGTGGACCAGTTCACCGGGGTACCCGGCATGAAGGTCGCGCCGCTCACCGGCGGGTCCGGAGACGTCGTCTGGTTCACCGGGTCGAACACCGTCACCGTGAAGGCGCCGAAGCCGAAGAAGGGCAAGAAGCCCGGCAAGGACACACAGGTCGCCAAGGCCTGGTTGTTCGCGTATGACGTGGTGCGGCGCAAGGAACTCTGGCGCGTCGCCGTCCCCGCGGGGCGGGCACCCGGGACGCCCGCCTACCGGCTGACCGCCGTCCGGGACGCCGACATCGTCGTACGCCAGGACGTCGCGACGCTGACTCCCGCCGACGTCGACGCGGGGAAGGGCAAGGCGCTCTTCCGCTGCTTCGACCGCGCCACCGGAAAGCTCCTGTGGGCCCGGCAGTTCGGTGCGGTCGCTCCCGCCGGCGCGGTCGCGGGCGACGAGGAGGGGCGACTGTACGGCGCGGTCGGCGACGGCCTCCAGGCCTTCGAGACGACGACCGGCAAGCCGGTCTGGACGCTCGACGGCACCGCCTCGTCGGTTTTCGGCACGCCCGTTCCGGCGGGGACGACGCTGCACATCACCAACCGCAACCAGGAGGTCGGCGCGCTTGAACGGGCCACCGGGCGGCTGCTCTGGCGGCGTTCGACCGAAGTACCCCTCGGTGGCGGCGCCCCGGCGCTCACCGTCAGCGCGGGCGGGAAGACACTGCTCGCGGCGGACGCCACGCAGGTGACCGCGTTCACCGCTGCGGACGGCCGGCGGCTGTGGAAGTTCCAGGACATCGGGGCGCAGGACCCGAAGGGCGCGGCGGTGGCCGCACCGTACCGGGTGCTGGCCACCGGGAGGACGGCCGTCGTCCAGCGCGAACGGGCCTTCTACGCGTTCCCCGTGGAGTGACCCCAAAGTGACGTCCCGGCGTCCACCGTTCGGGGCATCCCCCGACGGCACGCCGGGCGGTCCTTGCATCGCACGGCACCGAGTGACCGGATGGACCAGATCCGAGCACTTGTGGGGTAGTCCGATTAATCGGCATCGCCCCTGTCACCGGAGGTGATGTCGTGGCACGCAGGTTCACGCGGACCCTCTGCACCGCGGCGCTGGCCGCGGTCCTCGCCGCCTCCCCCGCGGTCGCACAACCCGCGGGGCCGGAACCCGCTCCCGCCCCGGCCGCAGGCGCACCGCAGGGCGTAGCCGGACTCCTCAGGCAGCTGCAGACGCTCTATCAGGGCGCGGAGGAGGCCGGCGAGCTCTACACCGGTACCTCCGAGGAGCTGAGGAAGCGGACCGCCGAGGCGGCGAAGCTGGACGGCCGGCTCGCCGGGGCTCGCACCGCACTGGACTCGGGCCGCCGCGAGGCGGGGAGGCTCGCGCGTGACCAGTACCAGGGGAACACCGGCTTCTCCGTGTACCTGCGGCTGCTCCTCGCCGAGGACCCCTCGCACGCCCTGGAACAGAGCCACGTCATCGAGCGCGTCCAGGCGGGGCGGGCCGCCGTGGTCGAGCGGCTGACCGGGGCGCAGAGGCACGCCGAGGTGCTCGCGGCCAGGTCACGCGCGCTCCGCGACCGGCAGCGGGTGCTGGTCGCACGGCAGAAGAGGCAGCACGACACCGTACGGTCCCGGCTGAAGGGCATCGAGGCGATGCTCGCCTCGCTGTCGGAGGAACAGCTCGCCGCGCTGGAGGAGCTGGAGCGCAAGAACATCGACAAGGCCCAGGACGCCCTGACCGCGTCGGGGGCGCTGAGTTCGGTCCGCGCGCCGACCAGGGAGGGCGGGGAGGCCGTCCGGTACGCCGTCGAGCAGATCGGCAAGCCGTACGTCTGGGGCGCCGAGGGGCCGGATTCGTACGACTGCTCCGGGCTGACCTCGCAGGCGTGGTCGGCGGCGGGGCGGGAGATCCCGCGTACCTCGCAGGAGCAGTGGCGGCAGCTGCCGAGGGTGCCGGTCTCCTCGCTGCGCCCCGGCGACCTGGTGGTCTACTTCCCGAAGGCCACGCACGTCGCGCTGTACATCGGCGACGGCCTGGTGGTGCAGGCACCCAGACCGGGCGCCACGGTGAAGGTCTCGCCCCTCGCGTCGAACCCCCTGCTGGGAGCGGTCCGCCCGGACCCGGACGGCTCGCCGCTGAGTACCTACACACGGCCGGAACTGCCGGCCGACGCCACATCGGGCGCAGACGCGGGGTACGACGCGCCGGAGGCATGAGGAACCGGGCCGGGACACGGTCCTCTCGTCGTGGGGCGCAGCTGGACGACTTGACCGCTTCCGGCTCTTCTCCCTTTCGCCTCCAACTGAGACGACCTCTCAATTGAAGCCGCATGCCTGCGGTCGCTCAACGACACGTGCGAGTTCTCGTCGTGGGCGCCGCGGGGTCGTCTGTGGGCCGTCCGAAGACGGCCCACAGGCGCCACCGTTCACCAACGATGCCCGCAGCTTCGCAGGCCAGGCGTTTACTTGGCCCCGGTGAGCGAGCCCAGGTACGCGTTCGTCTTCTCAGGCTCGAAGAAGAAGTTGTCGAAGTCCGCCGGGTTGTTGAACCCGTTGGCGAACCGGTCGGCGGCCGGCTGGAGCTGACCGGCCGCGCCGATGAGGTTCAGGACGTGCTCCGGCGGCGGGCCGAGCATCGCGTTCGTCCACTTCACGACGTGCTGCGTGTTCTCCCAGTGCCGCGCGAAGGTGGCTTCCATGAACGCCTCGTCGAACTCGCGGTCGCCGTGCTCGAGGATCGAGTTCAGGTAGGAGTGCGCGCACTTGGAGGCGGTGTTCGAACCCTGTCCGGTGATCGGGTCGTTGGCGACGACCACGTCCCCGACCCCGAGGACCAGACCGCCGCCGGGCAGCCGGCCGACGGGCCTCCGCACGGTCGGGGCGTAACGGCCCGCCAGCGTGGCGTTGGCGTCGGTCAGCTCGACCTTGGTGGCACGCGCGTATTCCCACGGGGTGAACTTCTCCATGAGCTCCAGCGTCGTCGCCAGGTGCTCGGAGGGGTCCTTGATGCCCTGGAAGGCGTCCAGCGGACCGCCGGGGATGCCCTCCCAGAACAGGATGTCCGCACGGCCCGACGTGGTCAGGGTCGGCATGACGAACAGCTCGCCGACACCCGGGACCAGGTTGCAGCGGACCGCTTCGAAGTCCGGGTGCTCCGGGCGCGGGCCCATGCCGTGGACGTACGCGACGGCCAGCGCGCGCTGGGGGGCGTCGTACGGCGAACGGGAGGCGTCCCGGCCGAACATGGAGACCAGTTCGCCCTTGCCGGCCGAGACCATCACCAGGTCGTAGGTGCGGGAGAAGTAGTCCAGGTCTGACACGGCGGCGCCGTGGATGACGAGCTGGCCCCCGCGCTGGGCGAAGGTGTCCATCCAGCCGGCCATCTTCACGCGCTGGTCGACCGACTGCGCGTACCCGTCGAGTTTGCCCACCCAGTCGATGACGCGGGAGGAGTCGGGTCCTGCGACCGAGACACCGAGGCCGTCGATCCGCGGGGCCTGTGACTCCCAGAAGTTGAGCTGAAGGTCGCGCTCGTGCTGGAGAGCCGTGTGGAACATGCACTGCGTCGACATGACGCGACCGGACCGGATCTCGTCCGCCGTGCGGTTGGACATCAGCGTGACTTCGTAGCCGTTGGACTGCAGTCCGAGGGCCAGCTGGAGCCCGGACTGGCCGGCCCCGACTATGAGTATCTTCCTCATCGCGGTTCTCCGTTACAAGTGAGGGGTGCGTTGACGGCTACGCAGGCGCGACGTCGAGTGCGTGGCCCACCAGGGCGAGCAGGGACTCGACGACCGTGATCCTGTTACGCGCATCCATGATCACAACAGGTACGTGCGGCGGAACGGACAGGGCTTCCCTGACGTCCGCCTCCTCGTAACCTTCGGTGCCCTCGAAGTGGTTGACGGCGACGATGTACGGAAGGCCGCAGCTCTCGAAGTAGTCGAGGGCGGGGAAGCAGTCGGCGAGACGACGGGTGTCGGCCAGCACGATCGCGCCGATCGCACCGCGCACCAGGTCGTCCCACATGAACCAGAAGCGCTGCTGACCGGGGGTGCCGAAGACGTACAGGATGAGGTCGTCGTCGAGTGTGAGACGGCCGAAGTCCATCGCCACGGTCGTGGTGACCTTGTCGGGCGTGGCGGTGAGGTCGTCGGTCTCCTCGCTGGCCTGCGTCATCATCGCTTCGGTCTGCAGCGGGGCTATCTCGGAGAGCGAGCCGACGAAGGTCGTCTTGCCCACGCCGAAGCCGCCGGCGACCACGATCTTGGTCGCGATCGGCGCCCGCGTGTGGTCGAGCTGCCAGTCCTGCACGGTCTCGTCGGGCTGCTCGCGCGATCCCGGCTGACGAGGGGTGAAGAGCGGCGCCTCAGAGACGGCGGAGTCCATTGAGAACCCTTTCGAGCAGTGCGCGGTCGGGCTGGCCGGTGCCGTGACCGGTCCCGTACACGCGGATCTTTCCCTGGTCTGCCAGGTCGCTGAGCAGTACCCGGACCACGCCGAGCGGCATCTTCAGCAGGGCCGAGATCTCCGCGACCGTACGCATGCGGCGGCAGAGTTCGACGATGGCCCGCAGCTCGGGCATGACGCGCGAGGCGAGACTGCCGTTCGTGAGCTCCCGGCGCTCCTCGGGTGCCTCGAGCGCGGCGACGAACGTCTCGACGAGCAGCACGTGGCCGAAGCGGGTGCGTCCACCGGTCAGGGAGTACGGGCGGACCCGCGCGGCCTTGCGGTCGGCACCCCGGACGGGCAGTTTTCGTACGGGTTCGGCAGCTGACGTCACTGGGTGCTCTCCATCGATTTGCGCAGCTCGCTGCGGAGTTCGGGGGTGAGTACGTGTCCGGCTCGGCCGACGAAGAGCGCCATGTGGTAGGCGACCACGCTCATGTCGCAGTCGGGGGTGGCGTGCACACCGAGCAGGGAACCGTCGCTGATCGACATGACGAAGACACTCCCTTCGTCCATGGCGACCATCGTCTGCTTGACACCGCCGCCGTCCATCAGCTTCGCGGCGCCGATCGTGAGCGACCCGATACCGGAGACGATGGTGGCGAGGTCGGCGCTGGAGCCCTTGGGACCCCTGTGTCCGCCCGCCGCCTTGGCCGTCGCGAGTCCGGCGTCGGAGGAGAGCAGCATCAGCCCGTCGGACGAGACGACGGTGACCGAATGGACCCCTGGCACCTCCTCCACGAGATTGCTCAGCAACCAGTGAAGGTTACGGGCCTCGCTACTCAGCCCGAATGTGCTGGGCGCAGTCAATTGCGTGCCTCCTCGACTGTGTCCCCCGTCTCATCGATTCGACCGTCGGTACGGCCGTCACGCTCGTTGTGGTCGGTCTGCGGGCTGCTCCCGGCGATCTCGGTCTCCACATCGCGTCGGCCGTCCTTGGCGCCCTGCTGGAATCCGCCGAGCCGGCGGCGCAGGGCTTCCCTGTCCAGGCCGCCCGGGCGTGCGACGGGTGCGGCGGGCGCCGGCTCCGCGATCCTCGGCGTGCGCTTGGGGAGCCCCTTGTCGGTGAGACGCTCGGGCACGGGCGCCGGGTCGGGCACCTCTTCCCCGAGCCCGGTCAGCGGCTGCCGGGGCCCGGGAACGGACTCGGCGGCCGGGGCGGGGCCCGGAGCGGCGTCGGCGGCCCGCTCATGACTGTCGGGCCCTATGGCATACGGATCCGGCGCGTCCTTCTGCACGGGGAGGCGGACCTGCATGGTGGTCTCGGCCTCGGACTCCCCGTGGGCCGAAGCTTCCGGAGAGGTTGCCGGAGCGGCGGCGGGCGCGGGTTCGGCGCCGGCCCCGAGCGCGGCACCGGCAGCTGGCCGGCCCGGTGCGGGCGCCGCCCCGGGAGCCGGTCCGGCCGGGGAGGAGGTGCCGGGAACGGGCCATTCCGGTGCGGACGCCTCGGGAGCCTGTTCGGCGGACGCCGGCTCGGTGCCTGTCGTGCGCAGGGTCTGCTCGGCGGCGGCGATCAGTGGGTCGCCCTCCGGAGGGGCGGAACGGGCGGGCAGTGCGTTCGAGTTGGCCTCGGCGACGGACCCCGGCAGATTCAGCGCGGGCGCGTCGCCCGGCAGTTGGACGGGCGGCGGGGTCGCGGTCGGCGGAGTCTTGGGCAGCAGGGCCTGCGGAAGGACGACCACCGCTATCACACCGCTCCCCTTCTGCTCGCGCAACTGGACCTGCACACCGTGGCGGGCCGCCAGGAGCGACGTCACCTGCAGTCCCAGACCTGCCCCGTCCGCGGCCTGTTCACCGGCCTCGAAGGACGCCGGGTCCGCCAGCCTGGCATTGAGCTCGCTCATCCGGACCGACGACATGCCGATGCCCTCGTCCTGGACCGAGAGCATCACCTCCCCGGTCTCCAGCAGCCAGCCGGAGAGCTCGACATGGGAGTCGGGCGGGGAGAAGGAGGTGGCGTTCTCCAGGAGTTCGGCGACCAGGTGACTCAGGTCGTCGGCGGCGAAGCCGGCGATCTGGGCGTGCGGCGGCAGGGACTGGATGGTGACCCGCTCGTACCGCTCGATCTCGCTGACCGCGGCGCGCAGCACGTCGACGAGGGGGATCGGGTTCACGTGGCCCTGGCCGTGGTCGGCTCCCGCGAGGACCAGCATGTTCTCGCTGTGCCGGCGCATCACCGTGGCCATGTGGTCCAGCTTGAAGAGCGTGGCGAGGCGTTCCGGGTCCTGCTCCCTCTCCTCCATGCCCTCGATCACGCCGAGCTGGCGCTCGACCAGGCCGAGGGTGCGCAGCGAGAGGTTGACGAAGGTGTGGTGGACGGTGTTCCGCAGCCGCTCCAGCTGGGAGCCGAGCTCCGCGATCTGCACCTGCAGTTCGGCCCGCTGGAGGGTGAGGGCCTCGCGGCCCGCGACGAGTTCCCCGCGCTCGGTCCGGAGGCTCTCCAGCTGTCCCGTGACGTCGTGGTGCAGCCCGTGCAGCCTGCCGTGCAGGGCGTTGATGGACCGTACGACCTGAGCGAACTCGTCGTTGCGCCCGGTGTAGCGGACCGGCTCGGCGGTCTCGGGCTCGGCGGCGATGCGTCCGGCGCCGATGCGCAGGACGGCCAGCGGCTGGGTGAGGGTGCGGGCGACGGCGGTGGAGACGCCCACGGCGATGAGCAGGCAGCCGCCGAGCAGGGCCAGGCGGAGTTCTAGCGCGGTGACGTCGTCGTCACGCAGCGCCTCCAGGCGTTCGACCTGGGCCGTTCCCAGGGCGGACTCGACGCTGCGCATGCGGTCGATCCGGGCGGAGAGGGCCGACTCGACCTTCTTCGGGTTGGCCGACCGGTCCGAATCCGACAGCTCGGGGCGGTCGGTGAACCGGGTGAGGTACTTCTCGGCGCTGGTGACCTGGGAGCCCGTGACCGTGGAGGCGAGCCGGTCCCTGGCGGAGGGGCCGGCGGCCTGGTCGAAGTCGGCGAGGGAGGCGAGTTCACGCACACGGGCCTGCTGGGCGGCCGCGCTCAGCTCGTCGCGCGTACGGTCGCCCTCCCCGCCGCTCTCGTCCTGGTTCTGGACGGGCAGGCCGGTGAAGGGGTCGATCTGCGGCTGCTGCGGCTCGGTCCCGGGCACGGAGAGTGCGGCCAGCAGGAGCCCCCGGGTGGCGGAGGCCTGCTCGACGGCCGCGCCCAGGGCGAGCGGGGCGCGGGTGGCGTCGGCGGCGCGCGGCGGGGTCTTCTCGGCGAGTTCGTCCGCGAGGTCGTGGAGCTTGGCCACGACCTCGGAGTACGCCTGGTAGGCCTCCATCGCCGAGCCCTTGCCCGTCAGCGCGGTGCGGCGTAGCGAGGGGATGTCGGCGAGGTCGCGCCGCAGGGCGGCGGGGGCGGCCTCCCTGATCTCGTCGACCTGCTGGTCGACGCGGGCCGCGAGACTCGCCGTGCCGTCCTCGCCCGCCTCGTCACGCCCTCCCGCGATGTGGGCGACGACGCCGTCGCGCTCGTCCGCGAGGGAGTGCGCGAGGATGATGGCCTGTTGGTTCAGCTCGGCGAGCGTGACCAGCCGCTGGGATTCGTTGAGGTCGGACGAGGCGCCCAGGGCCGCCGGGGCGCCCGCGGCGATGACGGTGATCCCCACGACGGCAACACCGGCGACGAGCCGGTTGCGTACCCGTACGGTCCGCTTGGGGGCACCCGCTGCCTGGGGCACGGCCCCGGACTCCTCGCGCGTGCCGTCCTTGCTCCGAGGCCGCTTCTTCTGCACCGGTGCTCGCAATCTTGACTCGTCCGCCCTTGAAGCAGAGGTGACGCACGGTCACGTGTTGTGAAGACCCCACCTTGATGTGCGCCGTACGGCTTCCGACCATTCCAGCGCTTTTGAGAGGGGGCCGCGCATCAACCGCTCCGCAACTCGAACGAGTGAACATCACTCCTGAGTTGGCGAACAAGTCTCCCCAACGGCGGCCCCGCTCATGCGCGGGCCGCCGGGTGGAACTTCCGGCCTGGCTTTGGCAGGATGCCCGCCCGCATATGCGCAGGGCATCGGGTCCGGCCGGCGTGACCCCCTTGACCTGCCGGTACGGGCCAACAGCCCGATCGTGCCGGGTGCGTGAAGGCTTCATGCAGACTGACCGGATGCGCATCGACCTCGCCACCGAACCGGGCAGCCCCGAACACCCCAACGAGGACTGGGTGTCGGTCGCGGCTCCTGCGGCCGGCCTGGGCGGCGTCCTTGTCCTGCTGGACGGAGTCACACCTCCGCAGCACGACGACGGCTGTGTGCACTCGGTGCCCTGGTTCACCGCACGACTCGGTGGGTCACTGGCCGAACTGTCCGCTTCGCGGCGGGATCTGACGCTTACCGAGATTCTCACCCTGTCCATTCGCCGCACCGCCGCCGTTCACCGATCCGAGTGTGACCTTTCTCACCCGCGCACCCCTCAGGCGACCGTGGTCATGGCACGGTGGGACGACCGGCGCGTCGAGCACCTGGTGCTCTCCGACTCGGCCCTGCTCATCGAAGCGCCCGACGGCTCCGTGCTGCCCTTGCTCGATGACCGCCTGGACCGGCTGCCACCTGGCTCGCTCGCCTCGGAGGAGATCGCGGACGCGCGCGTACGGAACAAGGAGGGCGGCTTCTTCACGGCCGCCGCGGACCCCGGGGTGGCGTCACGCGCGGTGACCGGCGAGACCCCCCGGGCGGAGGTACGGGCGTTGGCTGCGATGACCGACGGGGCGAGCCGGTGGACGGAGACGTTCCGGGAGGGCGACTGGACCGCCACTCTGGGGGTGCTGCGCAAGGCGGGTCCGCAAGGCCTGATCGACCGGGTGCGGGAGCTGGAGCGGGCCGACACCGGGCGCGTGCACCTGCGCCGCGGGAAGAGGCACGACGACGCGACGGCGGTTCTCGTGGAGCTCTGACTTCCGCCCCCGCCCTTCAGGGGGCCGAAGCCGGGCCGAAGCCAGGTGCGCCGCGATCAGTTCCGGCAGCCGCCCCGCGGGCGGCTTCGCGCCTCCCCGTCACGCCCGCGGCCTGTGCGGGCCGCTGGTGGCGCCTGCCCGCGGATCCGCCCCTCAGCTCCCGGTGCGCTCGTTCAGGTGCTGCAGCAGCCTGGCCAGTTCCGCGACCTCGGCACGGTCCCAGCCCGCGAGTTTGCGGGCGTACCGGCCCCGTCTGGCGTCGCGGACCGTGCGGAAGCGCGCGAGTCCCTCGTCGGTGAGGCGCACGAGCGAGGCACGGCCGTCATCCGGATCGTTCGCCCGCACCACCAGCCCGAGGACCTCCAGGGCCCGCAACTGGCGGCTCATGGTCGCCTTGCCCACCCCGAAGTACGCGGCCAGATCGGTGGCCCGCTGCGGGCCGGTCGACTCCAGCCGTACGAGAAGGCCGTAGGCCGCGGATTCCAGATCCGGGTGGACCTCGCGCGCCATCTCCCCGGAGCTGGCGCGCGCCCGGCGCAGGAAGACCGCCAGCTCCCGCTCCAGGGCGAGGAACTCATGGTCCACACCGCTTCCGGCGCTTGCGCCGGGTTCGTCGCCGCTTCCGCTGCCGTGCACGTCAGCACCCCTCACACGCGTTCCCGCGAACGAAACTTTCCTTCGACTCCGGTCATCACCGCAGCCGGGCCAGTATTTCGCAGGCGCGGACCCCGGCACCGGCCGGACCTTCCCGGAGAGCGGTCCCACGTGCGCGGCACCCCGGCACCGTGCGGCGCACCGAGGCCGCCGCACGCGGAACGGCCCGCCCTCCGGGGAGAGCGGGCCGTCCGTACCGGCCGTGCGCGTGGTGCCACGCCCGTCACGACATGGCGCCTACGCCGCGGCCGGGATCCCCGTCTCCGCCCTGACCGAGGCCGGGACGAGCGCGATCTCCAGCACCTGGCGGACATCGGTCACCGGGTGGACCTCCAGGGTGTCGAGGACCTCGGCCGGGACGTCGTCCAGATCCGCCTCGTTCCTCTTGGGGATCACCACGGTGGTGATGCCGGCCCGGTGCGCCGCCAGCAGCTTCTGCTTCAGCCCTCCGATCGGGAGCACCCGTCCGGTCAGCGACACCTCACCGGTCATGGCCACGTCGGTCCGTACGAGCCGCCCCGAGAGCAGGGAAGCCAGCGCGGTCGTCATGGTGATGCCGGCACTAGGGCCGTCCTTGGGGACCGCACCCGCCGGGAAGTGGATGTGCGCCCCCCGGTCCTTGAGGTCCGCGACGGGGAGCTCAAGCTCCGCGCCGTGCGAGCGCAGGAAGCTCAGCGCGATCTGGGCGGACTCCTTCATCACGTCGCCCAGCTGGCCCGTCAGGGTCAGTCCGGACGCCCCGGTCTCCGGGTCGGCCAGCGACGCCTCGACGAAGAGCACGTCCCCTCCCGCCCCGGTCACGGCGAGCCCGGTGGCCACACCAGGGACCGCGGTACGGCGCTCCGCGGGATCCTGGGCGGACTCCGGCACGTGGTGCGGCCGGCCGATCAGGCCCCGCAGATCCTGCTCGGACACCGTGAACGGCAGCTCCCGGTCACCCAGCTCGTGCTGGGCCGCGACCTTGCGGAGCAGCCGGGCGACGGCCCGCTCCAGGTTCCGGACCCCGGCCTCCCGGGTGTACTCGCCCGCCAGCTTGCGCAGGGCGGACTCGTCGAGCGCGACCTCGCCCGTCTCCAGGCCCGCCCGCTCCAGCTGACGCGGGAGCAGGTGGTCGCGTGCGATGACGACCTTCTCGTCCTCGGTGTAGCCGTCCAGCCTGACCAGCTCCATGCGGTCGAGCAGGGCCTCCGGGATGGCTTCGAGGACGTTGGCCGTCGCCAGGAAGACCACGTCGCTCAGGTCGAGTTCGACCTCCAGGTAGTGGTCGCGGAAGGTGTGGTTCTGCGCCGGGTCGAGCACTTCGAGCAGGGCGGCCGCCGGGTCGCCCCGGAAGTCCGAGCCGACCTTGTCGATCTCGTCGAGCAGGACGACCGGGTTCATCGAACCGGCCTCCTTGATCGCCCGGACGATACGCCCCGGCAGCGCGCCGACGTACGTACGCCGGTGGCCGCGGATCTCCGCCTCGTCCCGGACACCGCCGAGCGCGACCCGGACGAACTTGCGCCCCATGGCGTGCGCGACACTCTCGCCCAGGGACGTCTTGCCGACTCCGGGCGGACCGACCAGCGCCAGCACGGCGCCGCCGCGACGGCCTCCGACCACACCGAGCCCGCGGTCGGCACGCCGCTTGCGCACCGCGAGGTACTCGGTGATGCGCTCCTTCACGTCCTGCAGGCCCGCGTGTTCGGCGTCGAGGACCTCCTGGGCGCCCTTGATGTCGTAGGCGTCCTCGGTCCGCTCGGTCCAGGGGAGCTCCAGGACCGTGTCCAGCCAGGTCCGGATCCAGGACCCCTCGGGGCTCTGGTCGGACGCGCGCTCCAGCTTCTCGACCTCCTTGAGAGCTGCCTCGCGGACGTTGTCCGGCAGGCCGGCGGACTCGACACGCGCACGGTAGTCGTCGGACTCGTCGGCGCCGGACTCACCGTTGAGCTCGGAGAGCTCCTTGCGCACGGCGTCGAGCTGGCGCCGCAGCAGGAACTCGCGCTGCTGCTTGTCGACGCCCTCCTGGACGTCCTTGGCGATGGATTCGGCGACATCCTGCTCGGCCAGGTGCTCACCCAGCCACTGGACGGCGAGCTTCAGACGGGCGACCGGGTCCGCGGTCTCCAGCATCAGGACCTTCTGGGTGATCGTGAGGAAGGGCGAGTAGCCGGAGTTGTCGGCGAGCGCGGAGATGTCCTCGATCTGCTCCACCCGGTCCACCACCTGCCAGGCGCCGCGCTTCTTCAGCCAGCTGGTGGCGAGGGCCTTGTACTCCTTGGCCAGCTCGGCGGCCGATCCGGGCAGGGGGTCGGGCGCGGACACGTCGATCCGGGTGCCCTCCACCCACAGCGCGCTCCCGGGCCCGCTCGTCCCGGCACCGATCCGCACCCGGTGGCCGGCACGGATGATCGCCCCCGGGTCCCCGTCGGCGAGACGGCCGACCTGCTCGACCGTACCGAGGACGCCGATCCCGGTGTAGTTGCCGTCGATGCGCGGCACGAGCAGGACCTGGGGCTTGCCGCTGCCGGACCGGGCTACGGCCTGTGCGGCCTCCACAGCAGCGCGAACCTCCGCGTCCGACAGGTCGAGCGGTACCACCATTCCCGGCAGTACGGCCTCGTCGTCGAGCGGCAGCACGGGCAGGTCGACCGGCGCGTACGCCTCGGACTTGGACTCAGCAGTCATGATCTTCCCTTCGGCAGCCAAGTTGAGCTATGTGCACTCAATGCTTGTGAGCCAAGGAATGTTCCCCACACCCTGTTCGCTGTGGGCGATCACCGCTCGGGTGTCCTTTAACGCTGAACCTTGCGGATTCCAGTTCAACCTTGCGAGGGAAGTTGCGAGTGTCGGCATGACCTTGCGAATCACTTGGCCGTTGGCTCCGTCGTGGTGGTTGAACTGCGCGGGGTACGTGGTGGGGCGGTAGGTCCGCCCGCCGAGGGCTTCGAGGTCGCTTACACAGAGCCGTGCGGCTCTGAGCTGCGCAGACCGCTGACGGACGTGTGGGCGGTGCGGTTCGAAGACGCCGCCCCGGTCCGCGAGTTCCATTCGTACAAGGGCCAGCGGCACCTGCCCGGGTTGTGGTGGTCCTCGACGGCGGGCCGGCACGTCGGATACGAGTCGTGGCTGGAGCGCGACCACGTGATGCTGCTGGACTTCGACGCTGCGGTAGTGGGGGTGTCCTCACAGCCGTTCTGGCTGTTCTGGACCGGCGGCAACGGAAAGGGCGTCTCGCACGCGCCGGACTACTTCGCGCGCCGGGACGACGGCTCGGCGATCGTGATCGACTGCCGTCCGACCGACCGCCGCAAAGCCCGTGATCTGATGAAGTTCGACGCGACGCAGGCAGCCTGCGATCTGCTCGGCTGGGAGTTCCGGCTGGTCGGTGCCCCGGACCCGATCAGGCTGGCCAACGTGCGCTGGCTCGCGGGCTACCGGCACCCCCGCCATCTCCTGGAGACTCCCGCGGCAGCGCTGCGCGAGGTGTTCCACGAGCCCTGGCCACTGATCGACGGCGCGTGCCTGGTCGGCGACCCGATCACGGTGCTCCCGGTGCTGTTCCACCTGATTTGGCGCAACGAACTGGAGGTCGAACTGTCGGTGCCGCTGCACGCCCGCTCCCTCGTCCACCCGGGGGTCCGGTGACGGCCCGGCTCCCGCTGCCGGTGCTCCGCGTCGGCGACTGGGTCTCCTACGACGACGGTGACCACCAGGTCGTCGCGCTCAGCGGTACGGCGGTGCGGCTGCGGTCCTCGCACGCCGTCGAGTCGGTGGTGCTGGCCTCCCACCTGATGGCCGCACCCGGTTTCGCGGTCACCGGCACCGAGCCGCTGCCAGAACTGGAGCCGTTCGGGATCCTGGACTCGCTTCCCGAACCGGTACTGACAGCCGCCAAGGAGTGGGAACGCCACGTGGTGGAGGTCACCACCGGCCTGCCGCCCGGGACCGGCCCGGGGACCGTTCCCCGACCCGGATACGACCCGGCGGTCCACTCCCTGGCCGAACGCGACGCGGCCAAGGCAGCGGAGCTGGGCGTCAGCGTCCGCACTGTCGAAGGCCGCCGCGCCCGCTACAGCGCCCAGGGCTTGTGGGGGCTGGTCGACCAGCGCGCGGTGCGCAACCACGAGGCGACCGGCCGCGCGGACGCCCGGCTGGTCGCGGCGGTCCGCGATGCCATCGACGCGGAGACCCGCACCTCGACGGGCACCCGCAGCCGACTGATGCGGCGCGTGGTCAAAGCTCTGGAGGCCACGCACGGCCCCGGCGTGGTGCCCATCCCCAGCACGACCACGTTCTACAAGCTCGTGGACGCGCTCTCCACTGGTCGGCACACCTTCGGTTCGGCCGTCACCCGCAGGCAGACCGCGAATCGGCCCAGCGGCCCGTTCACGCCCACCTTTGCTACCCGGCCCGGCGAGCAGGTGCAGATCGACTCCACCCCGCTGGACGTGATGGTGGTGCTCGACTCCGGCATCACCGCGCGCGCCGACCTGACGATCGCAGTCGACGTCGCCTCGCGCACGATCTGCGCGGCCGTGCTGCGGCCGGTCGGCACCAAGGCGGTAGACGCCGCGCTGCTGCTGGCGCGAATGCTGGTGCCCGAACCGATGCGGCCCGGCTGGTCCCAGGCCCTGCGGATGGCCGCATCCCGGCTGCCCCACGCCCGCCTGACCGACGCGGACACCCGCATGGAGAACGCCGCCGCCCGCCCGGTCATCGTCCCGGACACCATCGTCATCGACGGCGGCAAGGTGTTCCTGTCCGACACGTTCACCCGCGCCTGCGAACGGCTCGGGATCTCCGTGCAGCGCTGCCGCCCCCGGACTCCGACGGACAAGGGCATCGTGGAGTCGACGTTTTCCGCCCTCAATACCCTGTTCTGCCAGCACCTGGCCAGCTACACGGGTGCCAACGTGAGCCGCCGCGGCGTCCGCCTCGAAGAACAGGCCGTCTGGACGATCCCCGAACTCCAGGACCTCCTGGACGAATGGCTTATCCCCGGGTGGCAATTGCGGCCCCACGACAGCCTTCGCGATCCCTACCTGCCACGTCGCGCCATGTCGCCGAACGACAAGTACGCCTCCCTGGTCGCGGCCTGCGGCTACCTGCCCCTGGTCCTGCGCGGGGAGGACTACCTGGAACTACTGCCAGCGTCCTGGCGGGCCGTCAACGACTACGGCATCCGGATCGGCTACCGCACCTACGACAGCGCCGACCTGGCCCCCTGGCGCCGCCAGCACTCCGGCAACACCGCCAAGCGCGGACTGTGGGAGGTCCACCACGACCCCTACGACCTCTCCCAGGTCTTCGTGCGCACCCCCGGCGGCTGGATCACCGTCCCGTGGATCCACCAGCCCATGGTCAACGCCCCCTTCGCGGACTTCACCTGGCAGCACGCCCGGCGCCTGGCCGCCGAAACCGGCCTGGACGACACCCACGAGGCCGCCGTCGCCCGCGTCCTGGACGACCTGCTGACCCGCGCCGAGCACGGCCCCGACAAGCGCACCGCCCGCGTCGTCGGCCGCACCCGCGACGGCGCCGCCACCCACCGCCCGCCCACCGACAGTCCCGCCGGCGAGGCCGCCGAACCAGCCGCCCTGCCCGGGCCCCCCAGGCCCGTGGTGCCCTTCGGCGTCTTCGACGCCCACGCAGAAGCCGAGAGATGGCTATGAAGATCCCCTCCCAAGCCCGCACGACCGCATCACCCCAGGTGACCGAGGCGCCCCCGGACAGCCCGCTGACGACCAAGGAGGGCTGGCGCCGCTTCGTCGAACACGAACCCCTTCCGCCGCGCCTGCTGGCAGGTCCCGACCTGGACGCGCTCAGCCCCACCGACCGCTCTCGCTACCAGGACAAGCTCCGCGACTACCACTGCGACCTGCCCCTGGTGAACACCCCCACCATCCGCAAGGTGATCAACGCGTCCCGGCTGCTGGTCCAACTCAACCGGCACCAGGTCTCCGCCCGGCGCGGCGTCATCATCAGCGGCGCGTCGGGCACCGGCAAGACCACCGCCCTGTCCCAGCTCGGCCGCGCCCACGAACTCTCCGTCCGCAAGCGCCACCCCCGTGACCGCCACCGGCTCCCGGTCCTCTACGTCACCGTCCCGCCTGCCGCCACGCCCAAGATGTTGGCCACCGAGTTCGCCCGCTTCTTCGGCCTGGACCTGCCCGGACGTGCCAACATCACCGACGTCGTCAACGCCGTCTGCGCGACCGCCGCCCACGTCGGCGTGGACGTCGTGCTTATCGATGAAATCCACAACCTGAACATCCAGACCAAGACCGGCGCTGAGGCATCCGACCAGCTCAAGTACTTCGCCGAACGCCTGCCCGCGACGTTCGTCTACGCCGGCATCGACGTCGAGGCCCAGGGGCTGTTCGCGGGCACTCGGGGCCGTCAGATCGCCGGACGCTTCCATGTCATCCCCGCCGCCCAGTTCTCCTACGCCACCGAGGAGGACCGCGCCTCCTGGGCCGCACTGGTCGACACCCTGGAATCCACCCTGCGCCTGCCGGCCCACCAACCCGGCACCCTGGCCGCGATGAGCGAATACCTCTACCACCGCACCGGAGGCATGATCGGCAGCCTGTCCCAGCTCATCCGCGGCGGCGCCGTCCTGGCCATCGAGGACGGCAGCGAGCGCTTGTCCCAGGACCTTCTGGAGGCCGTCCCCATCGACTACGCGGCCAAGCAGGCCGAGGAAGCCACCGCCCCCGCCAGAACCCGCCAGCGCCGCCGGCAGGCAGCCTGATGCTGCCCTCCCGCCTGCCCGACCCCGTCCCGCCTGCACGCCACGAAATCGCCGCCTCCTACATCGGCCGCCTGGCCACCCTGCACGGCCTGAACATCAGCACCCTGTGGACCCAGACCACCATCCGCGAACCCTCCGGCGGCATGCGCCGCATCATCGTCCCCGAACGGCTCGCCGCCCTCACCGGCCGCACCGTCTACGAACTCGCTGGCGCCCTGCCCGAACTACGCACTCCACAGCCCGACTGGGCCATGTTCCGCCACCAGCCTCAACCCGGCTGCCGCTACTGCGACACCAAACACCCCGGCGGCGAGGTCACCAGGATCATTCCGCACCACCGCTACGTCTGCACCCGGCATCAGATCTGGATCTGCCCGTCCGACGCGGACGGACACACCACGCGTCTCGACGCGCTACCGGAAATCGTCCAAGCTCAGCGCCGACACCTACGCATCCTTCGGCGCCACGGCTGGGCGATCACCTACGACGCCGTCCTCACCGCCATGCTCATCTGCGGCCAGCTCTGGTCACTCCCGGAGAACGAAAACGGCGAAGCGCGGAATGAATGGGTCCGCCGGGCCAACGTCCTCATCCCACCCGGCACAGCCGAAGCCACCTTCTCCGTCGCACGTCTCTGCGCTGTGGCCTATCCCGAAGCCGTCGCACTGGCCCCGCTCCTCGCATCGCCCTACTGGAGACAACAAGCACAGAGAACGACCTGGAACCGCCACCTCTTCAACGCCGAGATCGCCCGCCGACTACGACACCCCAACTACAGCTACAAAGACCACGACAACGACCCCATCAGTCACTGGGCCAACATGATCGCCAAGCGTCCGCCGCTGGATCCCATCCGTGTCCACGACCAGGAACATCACCTTCGGAAGCCAGCCCTGCGCACCGCCACCCAACTCGCACAGCAACGACAGGCCCACGCCTTCGACCCATCCCATCGAGCTGGCGCGCCGCTCGTGGCACACCGCCACCTCGCCACCGTCTTCCGGCGCGCCTGGGACCCAATACGGAGACACGTCGTCTCCCCAGACGGAAACAGCTATTACCAGCTTTGAGGGGCCCAGGGAAGATGACCACACAGACCGGCCATGTCGACCATGAACTGATCCAGGCCGCGGCGCATGTCGCGGCCACACGCTGCCGCGGCGACAACCACACCATGGCCGCCGCAGCCCGCAACCAAGACGGCCGGATCGTCACGGCGGTGAACGCCTACCACTTCACCGGCGGCCCCTGCGCTGAACTGGTCCTCATCGGCACGGCCGCCTCACAGGGCGTCTACGACCTGGACACCATCGTTGCCGTGGGCGACCGCGACCGAGGTGTCGTACCCCCATGCGGCCGCTGCCGCCAGGTCCTTCTCGACTACTTCCCCACCCTCAAGGTCATCGTTGGCACAAGTGACGGCCTCCGAACCATCTCCATCACCGCCCTGCTTCCCGAAAGCTACGTCTGGGCGGACCACCAGCTCGATGCCGAGGAAAACGCACCACTCAGCACGAGCTGACGCCCCAGACCGTTACAGGGCAAACGTTGCTTAATACGGCACTAGGTAGCCATATTCCGTACATTCCACCGGATGAAGTCGCTTAGTCAGGGTCGGGCCGTTGCCACGAGGCGTCGCAGTGCGGCGTGGGCCGGTGGGCCCCAGGTGGGCTTGCCGCCGGGGCGACCGTGGACACCGGCGTCTCCGATGAGGATGCCGCCGAGGGCGCGCATCACCGCCCAGCCGCGGGCGCGGCGCAGGGTCGCGGCGTCTGCGGTCGGCTGGTAGGCCTCGTGGAAGCGGTCGGCGGCGCCGTCGGGCAGCAGGGTCCAGGGGGCGGCAAGGTCGCAGGCGGGATCGCCTGCGCACATGTCGCCAAAGTCGATCACGCCGCAGAAGGTGCCGTCCGCGGTGAGGACGTTGGCCGGGTGCAGGTCGCCGTGGAGCCACAGTGCCGGGCCCTGCCAGTCGGGCGCGGCGGCGGCGTCTTCCCAGACTGCGTGGACGGCGTCCGGGTCGGGGATCAGACCCAGCTCGGTGGCCGAGGCGAGCCCCTCGGCGAACCCCTCGGAGTGCTCGGCCAGTGGCCTCCCGCGGCCGAGACGGCTGACTGGTGCTCCGTCTGGTGCGGGTCGGTGAAGAGCCGTCAGGAAGGCGGCCAGGGTGTCGGCCGCCTCCTCCGCGCTGGTGACAGGGACGCGGTCGGCGGGAGCCCCAGGCACCCAGGTGGTGACGATCCAGGGTCGCGGGAACCGCTCGGAGGGCTCGCCGACGCGCTGCGGGACGGGGATCGGCAGCGGAAGGTGTGGGGCAAGAATGGGCAGCCAGGCGTGCTCCTTGCGCAGCAGCTCGTCCGCAGACTGCGTTGCCCAGGGCAGCCGGACGGCGAGGTCGTCACCAAGCCGCCACAGCTGGTTGTCCCAACCACGCGCGCCGAGGCTCACAGGGCGATCGGCCAGGTCGGGGTGCTGGTCGCGCAGCAGGTCCTGGACCAACTCCGCTGTGATCTCGATCTCGGTATGGATCATGCGGGGCAACGATAGTCGGCCGACGACGCGGCGGTGCCTCCCCTTGATGCACCTCGCGTACTTCCACCACAAGACCCTCAGCGGAGTCGAAACTCATCGACATGGCGTCCTGACCGGAGTCGGCGGAGTCAGAAACTACCTTCCACTGGTCTCAACACTCACCGACGAAGCCACCCCGGAGCTTCCGGAAGAAGACCCCTACAGGGTCGTCTTCCGGAAGTTCCGGGGCCCCTCCGTTGCTCGCTCTACTGAGCCCGGATCCACCGGCTTGGTGTCTGTGGACACTCGTTCCTGAAACGAGGAAGTGCCTTGTGACCTGCGATGATGGGAGTTCTTGAGGCTT
>NZ_JBHVCT010000096.1:0-21681 GCF_042803195.1 Streptomyces sp. NPDC057428 | reverse complement strand
CAGCCCCCGCACGGTGCGCGGGGTCCGGCGCCCCCCGCTGCTCGACACGGCCGCCCTGCGGACCGAGCTGGCCACCCGCCGCGCGGGCGCCGCCCGCGCCCGCGCCTGGCTGCCCCTGCTCGATCCCCGGTCCGGCTCCCCCGCCGAGACCGTCGCACGCCTCCGCCTGCACGACGCGGGCCTGCACCCCGTCACCCAGGCCGTCCTCCGCACCCCGTCGGGCCGCAGCCTCCGCCC
Organism: Streptomyces sp. NPDC057428; assembly: GCF_042803195.1. Taxonomy (NCBI): domain Bacteria; kingdom Bacillati; phylum Actinomycetota; class Actinomycetes; order Kitasatosporales; family Streptomycetaceae; genus Streptomyces; species Streptomyces sp. NPDC057428. The sequence goes on along the minus strand of NZ_JBHVCT010000096.1, from coordinate 21,444 downwards.
CGACTTCCTCTTCCCCGCCCAGGGTCTGGTGGTCGAGGTCGAGGGCTGGGCCTTCCACGGGTCGCGCGAGGCCCACGCCTCCGACCTCCGCCGCTTCAACGCACTGCAGAGCTGCCCGGAGGTCCGCCGCATCCTGCGGTTCACCGCAAACGAGGTCTTCCACCACCCGGACCGCTTCATCGCCGAGGTCCGCGCCGCCCTCGCCCTGGCCGCCGGACTGGAGAACTGACCTGCGGGAGGGCGGGGTTAGTGACAGGGGCGGCGGGGGGCGGGAGGGGCCCCGTGTGGCGGGCGCGGCGCGGGCGGGAGCGGGCGACGGGCGGGAGGGGGCGGAAGCGGCCCGGTGGGGCGGCCTACGACTCCGCCGACCGCTGGAGCGTCTCGCGCGCAAGCGCGCACAGCGGCAGCAACGGCAGGGCGGGCAGCAGGTCCGTCGCCACCCGCGCGCCCCAGCCGCCGGGGTGTCCCAGCCGCGGGGGCGTCCCAGCCGCCGGGGGCGCCGGGCGGGATGCCCCCTTCCCCGCACGGGGCGAGCAGTCCGCGCAAGGCGCGAGTCCGCGCCGCCGCGCTCCGGAGGGGAGAGCTGCCAAACGGTCGGGGTTTCGGCCTTTCCCGAACGGGCCCCTTGAACCCCTCGGTCCGAACTCGCCCCTTTCGCTAATGCGGCAGCACCACCCACGACGTGACGCCCGCATCCGGGGCCTGGGCGGCGCGGAGACCCCAGTCGCCGCCCCAGTCGTCGACGACGGCCGCGAGCAGCCAGAGCGCCCGGCGGCGCCGGACCTCGCAGAGGGCGAGGGTGTCCGGGTCCGGGTGGTGGGGGTGCTGGTCCCGGAGGACCAGGCGGAGGGTGCCGTCGCGTCGGCGCAGCGAGAGGTAGAGGTCACGCCCGGGGGTCAGCGCCGTGTTGACGGCAATGAGTTCGGTCACGACGTGCGTGACGGGCCAGGCGTGGGAACGGAGCCCGTGCGCGGGCAGCGCCGCCGTGACCGCGTGCCGCCCGACCCCCGCGCTGCGGGGGTCACCGGGCAGCGTGAGGCTGAGGACGAGCCCCGGGGGCGGGTAGGGGTGCTGCGCCCTCGCCGGGCACAGGGTCGTGCGTTGGGGTGGGGGTGAGTACGGGTGCATGGGTGACTCCCGGGTGCGAGGGCCGAGTTGACGGTCACCGCCGCTGCGGCCGAACTGTGGCCTGCCTCCCTGGTGCGGGCCCACCCCTCCCAGGGCAGGAGTTTCGGGCAGGACCGCGCGATGCACTTCGGCTGGGGCGCAGTGGGTTGCGGTGCGCTGCTCACTGTAGTGAGCGAGGGGCAAAATTACCCTCGTCGTAGGAGAAGTGAACCCTTTCGTGGAAGAGTCGCGTGGTCAGGCGGCAGACTGCCGGGGACCCCATGCGGAGAGGAACGGTATGGCAGCGAGGACGTCCCCCACCGAGCGCCAGAGGCGACTTGGGGCGGAGCTGCGAAGAATGCGCATGTCAGCCGATGTCTCGGCCGAGCTCGCGGCGGAACTCCTTGGCGTCGATCGCGGCAAGATCTCGAACATCGAGTCGGGTACGCGGCCCATCAGCCCGGACCGACTGCGCACCCTGGCCTACAACTGCGCCTGTACGGACGACACGTACGTTGACGCGCTCGTCGAGATGGCGCAGCCCCGTGGCCGGGGCTGGTGGGACAAGTACCGGGGTGAGCTACCGCAAGGGCTCTTGGACATCGCAGAGTTGGAGGCATACACCCTACGCATGCGAGCGGCCTACGCCATGCACATGCCTGGCCTGCTTCAGACGGCAGACCACGCGCTGGCCCTCTTCCGCGTGGTCATTCCCCAGCTGCCGGACCGCGAGATCGCGCTGCGCCTGGCACACCGCGTGGAGCGTCAAGCCGTGCTCGACGGCGATGCCTCGCCTCAGTACAGCGCGGTCGTCCACGAAGCGGCGCTGCGTATGCAGTTCGGTGGCCGCGCTGTGGCACGCGCACAGTTGGGGAACTTGCTGGAGAGGTCCGAGCAGCCCAACATCACCCTGCTGGTCATTCCCTTCGTGGCGGGGGCGTTCCCTGGTGCAGGGCAGACGGTTCTGTACGCCGAAGGCGCGGCGCCGCAGCTGGACACCGTCCAGATCGACAACTCTCACGGCCCGGTCTTCGTCCACTCCGACGCCCAGTTGGCGAAATACCGGGCTCACCTGGACTGGATGGAACGCATCGCGTTGCCGCCTCGCGAGTCAAGGGACTTCATCCGCGCGATCGCGCACCAACTCTGAGGAGACCAAACATGTCAGACGTCCAGTGGGAAGAGCCGTTCTGCGGTGAAGGAAACTCCTGCTTCCGGATAGGGACCGATGCGGAAGGGAACGGCTATGTCGCCGTCGTGGGGGCGGAGGATCGTTACCTCACCGACAGCCGCGAGGCCCTCCAGCAGATGATCCGGGACATCAAGGCCGGCAAGGCCGATCACCTGCTGTAGGCGGCCTTCCCCTCCGCATGCCCGTCGGCCGGGCGCCTGCGGCGGCTCAGGAGCTGCCAGGCGCCCAGGCCCAGGACCAGCACGGTACCGACGCCGATCCCCGCGAACCCGACCGCTCGCATGGTGGAGTTCGCGCCGCTGCCCGGGACGCTGCTCCCGAGCCCGAACCCGGCCGCCTCCGCGTCACCGTCGTACGGGGGTCCCTGCTGCGCCGTGCCCTCGACGCCGACGTTCAACGTCATGGGGACGCTGCTGGGCACCTTGGGGTCGAGGGTGACCTGGACGTAGTACCAGCCCTGGAACCGCATCGCCGATGCCCCGTCCGTCCCCACCTCGAACCGGTTCGCGTACGCGGCCGGGGCCGTGCCGAGACCGACGCCGGTGGGGGCGCCCGTGTAGCCGGTGCTCTTGTCGGAGACGGGGCCACGGGCCGTGTTGTACAGCGCGAGGCGCAGCCCGTTGACGGTGAAGAACGATGCGTCCGAGGTGGTGTTGGCCAGCTGGGCCCGCAGGAAGAGCTGCTGGCCCCAGGCGACGGGCACCCGGTAGAAGCGGCTCTCGCCCGGGCGGATGTCGTCCCTCCAGGCGCCGCCTTCCACGGCTGCCGCGTCGTTGAACCCCGTGCCGCCGCTCACCTTCTGCGGAGTGCCGCCGCTCGGTGACGGGGCCTTCGAGCTCCAGCCGGTCGGGGCTGCCGGCTCATCGGCGCCGGGCTTGAGGCCGGGCTCGGCCATGTACGTCAGCTCGATCGGCCACTTCGCTCCGCCGCCGGTCTCCGTACCCGCCCAGGCCACGGTGTAGAGGTAGTCCCCGGCCTCCTGGCACGCTGTGCTGCTGTCCTTGATGCGCCGCGACGCGTAGCTCGCGATCGTCCGAGCGGTCTCGCCCCCGAAGTACGCGGCCGGGCTGGAACCGCACGTCGTCCCGTCGGCCGAGGCCAGGGAGACCTGGATGCCGTCGAGGATGCCGCTCTTGCTGCCTGGGGGCGGGGCGAGCACGGTGGAGACGTACGCGTGGGACGCGTCGTCCAGCCGGACCCGGTAGTACTTCTTCTGGCCTGGCGCGATGGTGTCCGAGTAGATCTTCGCCCGCTCCAGCTCGGGCCCGTCCACGCTCGACTCCGCGCCGTTGACCGGCACCGATCCCTCGGCCGGCCGGTACGAACGGGCGGCGCCTCCTGGGGCATCGTCCGCACGGGGGGCCGCCGTCGCGGCGCTCGGCAGCAGCAGGACACAGAGTGCTGCCGCCACCCCGGCGGCGGCACCGCCTCGGGGCCTCGACACGATTCCGATTCCTCTCGTCGGGCACTGGGCCCCGTTCGTACGGGGTCGGTGCCCGACCCTACGGCCGCGGGCACCGACCACCCAGACTGCGTGTCGACTCTACGAGCCGTCGGTGCGCGGGAAGGAGACCTCCACGCGGCGGTTCTTCTTGCGGCCCTCTTCGGTGTCGTTGCTGGCGATCGGGTACTGCTCGCCGTAACCGCGGATCTCGAACGTGACGCTCGGGAGCTTGGTGGCCAGCACCCCCTGTACGGCGTTCGCCCGCTGCTTGGACAGGACGTCGCCGTGGGCGGAGGACCCGAGGTTGTCCGTAAAGCCGAAGACGCGCACCTTCGGGGCGTTCTGGGTCTGGATCTCCGTGGCGATCGCGTTGATACGGGCCGTGGCCGCTCCGCTCAGCTTGGCGCTGTCCTTGCCGAAGAGGACCTCGGCCTGGAGGGCGAAGGTGATGTCGGCGTTGGTGTCCTCGCGGCGCTCCTCACCGCCCATGTCCTCGACGATGGACTTGATGTCGAGCACACGGACGTCACCGAGCGTCGCCCCGTCGCCGAGCATGAGGCCGGGCGAGTTGGCGTCGACCTCAACGGGGGGCGAGGCGCTCGGCACGGCGGTGGGGTTGTCGTCCGCCGAGGCCGAGGTGGCACCCCAGAGAGTCGAGGTGCCGAGAACGACCGCCGCGGCGGCGCAGAGACCGATGCGGCATCGGAGAGCGCTGCGCGGTGCGGCTGGCGTGGGGGTGAGTAGCTGCATGGCGATGGTCACCCCGAGATCTTGATCGTCGCGGTGGGCATGGTGGGGATCTGGAAGTCGACCTCGGTGGTGGACTGAGGCGGGGCGGGGAACTGGGCGAAGAAGGGCGCCTCACCCTCAGGTGACAGCCCATCGAACTTGGTGCACAGGCAACGCCCGTCGGTGTCCCGCAGGATCAGATACCGCTTCTTGCCCTGCTGATCAACCAGTGAAGCCCCCGCCATGGAAGCGCCGTTGCTGACCAACTCCTGTTCTGTCCCCTGCCATCCGTTGGCAGCCCAGATCTGATCCGATCCGTTCCTCACACGGCCCTTGACCGTGACGAATCCACCGGCTTCTCGCTTGGCCGAGCTGATGACGACCTCAACGCCGTCCTTGCCCTTGATCGAGGCGAGCACCTGGCTCTCGTCCTCCTCGACCGGTGCGGGAGCTTCGCTCTTCTGGTCGGATGACGAGGACGAAGAGCCCTGCGGCTTGCTCTCGGGCTCGTCCGAACCGTCATCGCCACCACAGGCCGTCAATACGACAGCCATGGCTACGGAGGCGGCGGCGACGGCGGCCCCCTTGAAGCGAATCCGGGTCATGGCTGCACGCATCGGCGTGTTCCTCTCGGTGACGTTCACTTACTTGTCGGCCAGGTGGACGGAGAAAAGGTCTGCCAGGTCCGGCAGGAGGTTGAGGTTCTTCGGGTCGATATCGAAGTCCAAGTCTTCGTCATCGCAGACTGCTTTGTAGGCCTTCTGCTCCTCGGACTCGTCCGTGTCGCCGTCGTCGTCATCCGCCGTGGGGCTCGGCGTGGGACGTGTGTCCTCTTCGATACGACAGCGCGGCTCGATGACCGCCCTGGCGGTTGCCTCGGCCTTCTTCGTCTTGGTACTGGCGATCACCGAGCTGCCGACGGTCCGGTTGGTCTCGACCTTGACCGTGTAGGACGCCTCGGGCCAGAAACCTCGGTAACACGTCACCGTATCGGCGTCGTTCGCCGCCGCGAGCCGGTCGGCTGCGGAGCACGACCCTTGTCCGATATCCCGGCCGATCAGCAGGTCCTCCCACGCGTCGAAGTCGAAGGCCCCGGGCCAGCTCCACTCGTCCCGCGCGTCCTGGGCCGCCGCCAGCGCGGCAGCGTCGGCGGCCGTCTGGGCCTCGTTCTTCTTCATCGATGCCTGGCCGACGGCGAAATAGGCGAACGCGAGGAAGAGCAGGCCCGCCACCACCATGATGTAGATGGGGAAAGCCTGCCCTGCCTCGCGGGTCCTCCCGGCGTCTACTTCGCGCCGGTGATCTTGCCGATCTGCGTGGTGATGGCAGTCGCAATCGTGGTCCCGAAGTTCGTCGTCATGAGCACCCCGATGATCGCCACGACCACCACGATGATGCCCAGGTACTCCACCGCGCCCTGCCCGCGGTCCGCCCGGGCCTTCATGCGCTCGACGGACGTGTTCGCCCAGACCTTGGCGTTGACGGACGCCTTCAGCATCAGCTTGCTCATGGTGTTCCCCTCCGGGTTCGGCCGACCGTGAGCCGGCCGACGCGTAAGTCTCCGTGGTGCCGCCTGCGTTACCGGCTTCGTCCTGACCGGTGCCGTCGGTGACATGAAAAACGTACGGCCGGACACCCCGCTCGACGCAGGGCCCCAGGGCCCAAAGCCGGGCCCAAAACGCACGTTGGGCCCGTTCTGTCGTTCTCCCCCGTTCAGCCATGGCGGCCTGTCCCCCTCGTCCCAGGTCCCGGGCCCGGCGCCGTGCCGAGCCAGCGGGCGATCGCTTCGCTGCGGCTGCTGCTGTGCAGCTTGGTGAAGATCCTGTTGATGTGGTTCTTGACTGTCTTCTCGCTGATGAAGCAGGTGGCGGCGATCTGGTGGTTGCTCATCCCGGACGCGATGAGCTCCATGACCTCGGCCTCCCTCGAACTCAGGTCGTGCTGCTGCCTGTTGGGCGTCGGCAGCCGGTTATGGCTTCCCTCAGTCGAAGACTGTGCCACAACAGGTTGCAGTTGCGAAAGGCTTTCCGGTGGGCCCGCAGGTCGCGCGCCGGAGGGGCCGGGCGGCGGCGCGGTGTGCGGGGCGTTCCCCGGCGGCTGCGGCGCGGGGTCGGGGCTCCCGTGGGGGACGCCGGGCGCCAGGGCCGTTCCCAGCCCTTCCGGGAGGTTCCTCGGGACCTGGTCGGAGCCCTGGCGCATATGGGCGAGCAGCGCGTTGGCCGCGGTGGTGGTGAAGGGGGCCCGGCCGTTCTTCGTGTCCCGTACGGACTGGACGAGCTCGTCCGCCGTGAACTCGCCGTGGACCAGGTAGCCGCCCGCGCCCAGGCGCAGCGCCTCGTGGACGATGTCGCTCTCGCGGCTGTAGGTCAGCATCATCACAGGTGCAACCTGCACCAGGTGGGGCAAGGCGGAGATGCCGTCCACTCCGGGCATCCGTACGTCGAGCAGGACGACGTCGGGGCGATGGCGGACTGCTGCCTCGTAGGCCTGGCGGCCGTCCGCGGCCTCGGCGACGACCTCGATGTCGGCGCGGCCGCTGAGCAGGACGCCCAGGCCGGCCCGTACGACCGGGTTGTCGTCGGCGACCACGACCCGCAGGGGGCCGACGGAGGGAACCTCCGAACTGCCGGGGAGCGGCGGGGGTTCGCCGGGTGTCTTTGGTTGACGGGCGGCCGGGAATCCGGGGGAAGTGTGTTCCGTGCTGTCGGGGCTGCTGTGCGGGAATGTGTGCTGGGAGGCATGCTGCTGCTCCGCCCAGTTCTGGCCCGCAGCGCGGGAGACGTCGTCCGGCATTCTGCGACCTCCTCTCAGCGGGGTGGTGGGGGCGATGTGGCGCAGCGGGGTGCTGCGCAGGATCGGTTCAGTTGAGCTGGGGCCGCAGGCCGGGGCTGAGTGCGGCAGTCGGCAGTTCCAGGCGCACCTCGGTCCCTTTGGCGGCCCTGCCCTTGCCGATGCGGATGCGGGCGCCGATCGAGGCCGCCCGCTCGACCATGCCCACGACCCCGAAGTGCCCGGCGCGCTTCAGGTCGTCGAGCGTCGTGCCGGCCGGCAGCCCGTCGCCGTCGTCGTACACGCTGACGCGCAGGACGTCGCCCTTGATGCCTGCGAGGACCACGAGGTAGGTGGGACGGGCGTGCCGGTGGGCGTTCTCCATCGCCTCGGAGGCGACAGTGAGCAGTTGTCGGGCGACCACCTGGGGAACCATGGGCACCGGCGCCTCTCCCAAAGTGCGAAACACCGTGCTGGTGCCGTGCCGCCGCATGAAGTCGTCCGCACGCGCCCGGAGTTCGGTGATGATGTCGACACGCCCGTCGAGGCCGGATTCCTGCCGAAGATCCGAAAGCAGCTCACGGGACTCCGCGGCGGCCCGGCGAGCGGAGCGCGCCACCAGTTCGGCCTGTTGCTTGACGATGAGCGGATCCAACCGGTCGGCGGAGTGGGCCAGGCCATCGGCCGCCAGAGCGAGGCCGTGGAGGGTCTTGGCCACCGAGTCGTGCATTTCGCGGGCCAGCCGCGCGCGCTCCTCCTCCACTGCGACGCTGACCGCGAGTCGCGCCCGGGTGTCGGTCAGCGCCTGACTCGCCGAGCCGACCTGGAGCATCAGGTTGCGCAGAGCCACGCCGACGGCGCCGGCGAGGACGCAGAAGCCGGGCAGCAGCAGGGCGCTGGAGAGTCCTGGCTGGAACCTGCCCTCAGCGCCGTGGGCAGCGGCGAGGATCAACCCCTGGAGTACGGCGAAGACGCCCGCCGCACGCCATCCGTAGAGCAGCCCCGCCAGTAGCGGAGTACAGACGACCGCGTACCCGAGCGTCGATTCCGGGGTTGCGGTGAAGAGGAGCAGTGCGCCGAAAAACGTGTCCGCCCCGAGCAGCAGCGGATGTCGCACGAGGAGCGGCCCGAAGCGTTCCCAGTCCCGGTACAGGGCGTACGAACCGACGATCGTCACGAGCACGGCCGAAGCGACCAGCCATCCGGCAGGCCCGGGGGCACTGTTGTCGAGTGCCTGCGGGGTGCCGATGGCGATCGTGGCCAGCCGGAAGAGGAACACTTGGCGGGCAAGGGCCGACAGAGCGTTGACCTGGATGGAGACCGTGGGTGCCGGCCCCGCCGGAGTGGACAGGGTGGCGTTCGAGGACTCCTCGAAGCGGCCCGACTGCAGGGAGATCGTCATCGGCGGCCGCTCACTCTCCCGTGAGGGATCCGAGATTGGTGTCGGACCCGAGCAGCATGGCGGCGCCCATGAGGATCATGGTCGCGGGGATCATGAAGGTGGTGACCATCAGCGTGGCCTTGGGAACGGCCTTCGCCGCCTTTCGCCGGGCGTTCTGTGCATCGGTGCGCCGCATGTCGTTGGCGATGGCGATGAGGGTGTCGACGATCGGCGCGCCGAGTTCCTCGCCCTGCTGCAGTGCGGTGACGAACATGGCGACCTGTTCGGAGTCGTTGCGTCTGCGCAGTTCGTCGAAGGCCTGGCGGCGGCTGACGCCCATGTCCATCTGGCGGAGGGTGATGCGGAGTTCGTCGGACCAGGGGCCCTGGTACTTCTCGGCGACCCGGTCGAGGGCCTGGCGGAATCCGAGCCCGGCGGAGACGACGACCGCGAGGACGTCGAGGAAGTCGGGGAGGGTGCGGTCGATGTCGTCGCGGCGCTTGCGGACGGCGGCCCAGATGCCGACCTCGCCCCAGAACAGGCCGAAGGCGATCATGAACAGGGTCATGAAGATCCTGCCGCTGGAGAGCATCGCGAAGGCGGCGAAGCCGCCGAGGGCGCTGTAGACGGCGCGGCGGGCGGCGTAACGGTCGATGGTGAGGCCGCCGGGGTTGCCCGCCATGTCGATCTTGCGGCGCTTCTCGTTGACCTTCTTGGGCCCCATGAGGCGCAGCACGAGTGGCGCCCACCGCATACCGAGCCGGTCGATGCCCGATCCCACCGCGGTGGTGCGGGTGGATCCCACTTCCAGGGCTAGGGCCAGGTCGCCGGGGAGTGTGGCTTCGGCCCGGTACATCCGTATGCCCTTGAAAATGCCGAGGACGCTGAGGCCGACGACGAGAGCGAGCAGCAGTTCCATACCGGTCCCCTCCTCAGATATCGATCTTGGAAATGCGGCGGATGGCGATGAAGCCGAGGGCGTAGAGGCCGAGCGAGATGATGACCGCGATCTGCCCGGCGACGGATCCGGTCATCCGGTCGAGTGCTCCGGGGATGATCGAGTTCACGAGGAGCATGGCGCCGACCCCGATGGCGGGGACGGCGTACGCGGTGGCGTTGACCTGCGAGAGCTGGGTGCGGACCTCTCGTCGGGTCTCCTTGCGCTCCTCCAGGGTGACGGTGAGGTTGCGCAGCGAGGAGACGACCTGGCCGCCGGCCCGGTTGGAGAGGATCAGCGTGGAGACGAGGACGACGAGTTCGCGGGAGGGCAGCCGTTCGGCGAGTTCGCCGAGTGCGTCGTCGAGGGTGCGGCCGACACCGAGCTGGTCGGCGACCACGCGGAGTTCGTACCCGGCGGGCGCTTCGAGTTCGTCCGCGGCCATGGCGATGGACGTACGCAGCGAGAGCCCGGCCTGGGTGGCGTTGGCGAGCACCCGGGAGATCTCCGGCAGTTGGCTGATGAAGGCCTCGGTGCGCTTGGTGCGGTGCCAGTTCAGGAAGGTGTTGGCGCCCCAGATCGCGGCGAGTCCGGCGAGCGGGCCGAAGAAGGAGGCCAGGACGGAGGCCGCGATGAGCCAGAGGGCCGCCACCGAGGCCAGGACGTAGAGGAAGTACTCGCCCGGGGTGAGGTCGAGGCCGGTGGCCGCGAGCTTCAGCTCGATCCTCTTGCCGAGCTTCGTACGGCGCAGTCTGCGGTCGAGCCCGCGGAAGCGGCGCTGCGGGCCCATGTCGATCTGCCCGGTCGAGGAGAGCCGGTCGACGAGGGCTTCGCGCTGGGCCTTGCCCGAGGTGTAGGCGTGCAGGCCCAGGACGCCGAGTACGCAGCACAGCAGCGTGACGCCGATGGTGAGCGGTGCGAGGTTGTCCATGTCGGGGTACCTATCTGGCCTCTCGGGTGGCGAGGTATTCGTCTGACGGGGCGACCCCGAAGGCCTGGGGGATGGGCTGTCCGGCCATGAAGAGCCGGTCGGCGATGCGGCGCGGGAGCGGGAGGGTGCGGAACTCGCCGTGGATCACGCCGTCGGTGTCCATCGGCCGGGCGTCGAACCGGGAGACGGTGACGATCCTGTACGGGTCGCGTCCGTGGGAGTCGAGGACCGCGATCTCGGTGACGCGCCTGGTGCCGTCGGCGTGTCTGGTCAGCTGCACGATCACGTCGACGGCGCTGTTGATCTGGTCGTGCAGCGCCTCGAAGGGGATCTTGATCTCGGACATCGAGGCGAGGGTCTGGAGGCGCATCAGCGCGTCCTCAGCACTGTTGGCGTGGACGGTGGCCAGCGAACCGTCGTGACCGGTCGACATCGCCTGGAGCATGTCGAGCGACTCGCCGCCCCGGACCTCACCGACGACGATGCGGTCGGGTCGCATACGCAGGGAGTTGCGGACCAGGTCGCGGATGGTGATCTGGCCCTTGCCCTCGACGTTCGCTGGGCGTGACTCCAGCCGGATCACATGGTTCTGCTGGAGCTGGAGTTCGGCGGAGTCCTCGATGGTGACGATGCGCTCGCCTTCGGGGATGAGCCCGGAGAGCGCGTTGAGGAGCGTGGTCTTGCCCGTGCCCGTGGCCCCGGACACGATCACGTTGAACTTGGCCTGGACGAGCCCGGCGAGCAGCAGCAGCATCTGCTGGTCGAGCGAACCGAAGCCGATCATCTCCTGGAGCGAGAAGGACCGGGGGAAGCGCCGGATGGTGAGCGTGGCGCCGGTGAGGGAGAGCGGCGGGATGATGACGTTGACGCGCTCGCCGCTGGGCAGGCGGGCGTCGACCATCGGATTGGCCTCGTCCACGCGCCGGTTGACGGTGGAGACGATGCGTTCGATCGTCTGCATGAGCTGTTCGTGGCTGGCGAAGCGCATCGGGAGCTGCTCGACCCGGCCGGCCCGTTCGACGAAGATCTGGTCGGGTCCGTTGACCATGATCTCCGTGATGGAGGCGTCCTCCAGGAGCGGTTCGAGGACACCGAGGCCGAGTGCCTCGTCGACGACCCGACGGATGAGCTGGGAACGTTCGACGGTGGAGAGGACCGGGCCCTCGCGGCTGATGATGTGGCCCAGGACGCGTTCGAGCCGGGCTCGCCGGTCGGTGGCGGCCAGCGAGGACATCTCCGCGAGGTCTATCTCCTCGAGGAGCTTCGCGCGGTAGGTGGCGACCAGGTGGCCGTCCTCCCGTCCCCCTCCGCGCTCCTCGGGGGCGGTGATGCGTGCCCGCAGACTCATGGTTGGCACTCCTCGATGAATGGCCGCGCTCAGTCACGCGGCATGGTGGCGGACTTCTCGACGGTCCGGTCGCCCAGCAGGCCGAGGAGCACGTCCGGGATGCCGACCGTGACCTTCACCGTCACGGTGTCGCCTCCGGTCGGCGGGGAGATGCTGGCCCGATCCGCCACCCAGCCGGTCATGGACTCCTTTCCGACCCGCTCGTACGATCCGCGCAGGCCGTCCTGCGAGGCGGTGCGGGCGGCGGCTCTCGCGCCGGTGCCCGCCTGCTGGGCGGTGTAGGCGATCAGGCCGAGCTGGAGGCCGGCCAGGCCGATGAGAATGAGGACGGGGAGGAAGCCCAGGTACTCGATGGCGGTCGAGCCGTGGTCCCCGGCCCTGCGCGGCCGCTGCCCGGCCGCGCGTGAAAAGCGGCCCACCGGGCCGTCGCCGGTCCGACCGGCCGCGCGTGAGGTCCGTACGGGTGCCATGGCACGTCACTTCCCTTCCGCGGCCGCGCCGGCCGTCGCGTCGACGGGGATGGGAAGGCTCGCGAAGCCGGGGAACAGGACGGGGGCCTTCAGGGTGATGCGGACCTTGACCATGTCGTTCCCCGCGGCCCCGCACTCGTGGATCCGCGCGGGCCCGTCCCACGCGCTCGGGAGCCGATCGTGCACAGCCGCCTCGCAGCTGCTCCGGCGGTCCCAGGCCCCCGAGGCGACGGCTTTGCGTACGCCCTCGTCGGCCGCGCCGCTCGCCAGGGTGAAGGTGTACCCCACGAGCACCGCCTGCCAGAGCAGCACCAGGGTCACCAGGATGATCGGCACCATCCCGGTGAACTCGATGGTCAGCTGCCCGCCGTCGCGTCTCAGCCGTGCCCGTATCCGGCCCGGTTCTCCTCTGCCTGGTGTCACTGTCGGCCTCCCCCGCTGGTCGTGCCGCCCCTGCGCTTGCGGCCCCCGATCGAGCCCCGGTCGCCGCGCAGCATGCCGCCGCGCGGCTCCGCTCCCTGGGAAGGCTTCACGAGTCCGAGCTCCCCCGCCAGGGCCCACAGGGCCTGTTTCACCGTGGAGCGTGCGTCCAGTTCGTGCATCCGCCCGGAATCAACGGCACCCTGGAGTTCCTTGAAGTTCGCCGGCACCGCCGTGGCCGCCATCCGCGTTCCGGTGATCCGCTGGATGAGCGATGGCTGGATCTCCGTATTGCGGTTGAAACGGTTGACGAGCGTGACCGTCTCCTCCGCCTTGCGGATCTGGAGGCGGTCCCACATCCGCACGATGCGCTTCGCGCCCCTCACCGAGACCACGTCGGGGGTCGTCACGAGGACCGCGATGTCGGCCATCTCGATGGCGGCTGCGTTGGCGCCGTTCATCTGACTCCCGCAGTCGATGACGACGATTCCGTAGCGAGAACGCAAGGCGCTGACGATCTGTCGTGCGGAGCGGTCACTGACCTCCTCCCCCCGTTCGCCCTCACCGGGCGCCAGCAACAAGGCGAGGCCCGTCGCGTGGGAGAACACCGCATCGGACAGGACGCGAGGCGATATGTCGGAAATTGCGGCCAGATCGACGATCGAGCGCCGGAACTGCACATCGAGGTAGGAGGCGATGTCTCCCGTCTGGAGGTCCAGATCGACGAGGGCGGCCGTCTGCCCCGACGCCTGGGCCGCGAGGGCGAGCTGGACGGCCGTCACGGTGGCGCCTACACCACCCTTGGCACCGGTCACGGTGACGACGGTCCCGCCCGGGCCTGTGAAGACATCACCGCCCGCACCGAGGTGACGCCGCACCCCGGTGGACCACTGCCCGGCTGCCTGAACACGATTGGCCAGTTCCTCGTAGCTCAGTGGCAGCGTGACCAGACCGCGGGCCCCGGCGTCCATAGCAGCCTGGAACAGGCCCTGGCTGGCGTCCGCGGTGATCAGTACGACCGCGACCGCGGGGAAACGCAGAGAAACCTCCCGGATCAGTTCCAGGGCGGGCACCGGGCCGATCCGCTCATGAACCAGCACCACCTCGGGAAGCTCCTCGATGGACTCACCGGCCAACCTGGCCAGGGTGTCGATGAGCTGCGTCGAGTCACCGACGGGAGCCGCCGGCTCCGCGTCGGGGAGCTGGCTGAGCAGGGTGGTCACGGACCTTGCCGCGTCGGCGTCACCGACGGCAGGGAGGATCCTCGCGGTCATTCGATCCTCACTTGTCCTTGTCGAGCGTGTAGGTGCGGTCACCCGGGCGGATCGTGCCGTCGCTGCCGGGCGCGATCAGCGCGAGGCGCACGTGCTGGGCAAAGGATTCCGCGTACGCCACGCGCTGGGTGTCGAGGGTGTTGAGGGCGAAGGTGATCGGAACGACTTCGGAGGCCTGGCTCCTGTTGTCGTCACGTGGCTCAAGAGCGGTCAGCTGACCGACGTCCAGGACCTTGGCATTGGAGACGATCACTTTGGACTGGGACGCCTCACCGTCCCGTTCGCCCGCGAAGGTGGCGTAGATGTTCACCTTGTCGTTCGCACGGATCTTGCCGGCGACCCCGGTCGCCGCATCGATCATGATGGCGATCTCCTGCTCACCGGGCCGCAGCTCGGGGCTCTTGACCATCATGTCGGACTGCATCAGGGAGCCCTCGCGGAGCTGAGTCACGGCGATTTTTCCGTCGATCTCATCGAGATCCGTGACGGCGTTGTCCGAGAGCCAGCGCTTTGGCATGGACACCTTCTCGAACTGCCTGGAGGTGAGCGCCGTATACGGTGCCACGTCGGACTTCAGCCGGTAGGCGTCGACCTCCGGCCCGACCTTCGAGTTGACGTCGCTGATCACGGAGAGCACGCCGGCAAAGGCGCCGAAGGCGCACAGGATCGACAGGAGCAGGAGTATCACGCCGCGGCGCTGGCGGGAGTTCATCGGCCGGACAACCTCGTTCGAATCGGATGCGTGGAGCAGCGGACAGAGACAGATGCGCGGTGTCTGCGGATCGCGTCGCGGGCGCTAGGAGTTCGGGGGCGCGGGCGCTCCGTGGTTCAGGACACCTGTGGCGTGCATACGGTTCTCCGGCGGGGCCAGCGGGGAGGAACAGAACCCGCAGCGGTCGCCGATGAGCTCCATTCCGCACCAGTGGCAGTCCTCCCGGCGTACTGAGGAGACCAACTGGTAGATCACCGAGATGTCGGGGAGGAAGGAGGCGAACTCCACCATTTTTCCGGTCCCCCACCAGCCTGGTGATCCGGAGGGCAGCGGGCACTCCTGGACCGCCTGGACCTTCCACGCCGGGGCGAGGGTCTGCTGGACCCAGTCCGATCCGAGCTGACCCTTGGCGACCAGCAGGTGGGTGGCGAACTCCGGTCCGGCCGGTGGTTCGGCCGTCGGGCCGATCTTGATGAGCTGCGGGTTCGGCCCGGCGAGCACGGCGAACTGGGAGCCGGGGACCCAGGACTTCGCGTGGGTCTTGAGGCTCACGGGGACACGGTCGAGTCTGGCCACGGAGTTCAGCACCGCCCCGGCGTGGATGTAGTGGGCGAGCAGCCGGGCGGCCGAGGCGACCACGCCCGGGCTGAAGTCGCAGATCGACAGCTGGCGCAGTTGACGCACCAGTACGGCGACACCCAGCGGCGGGAGGTCCACTTTGAGCAGGGCGATGCGGTCGCTCTCCAGGACGGAGCGGATCGCGTGCAGTCTGCGTTCGTGGGCGGGGCTGATGCCCGTCGGGTAGACCACGACCACATGGCCGTGCTGCTCCAGAAGCAGGTTCATGTCACCGATCGCAAGATCGAGGGGCTGGGCTTCGGGAGCCTGCAGCAGGGCCGCTGTCGGTGTCTGCTGATCAATCGGCGGTAGCACCAGATCAGCACTGGTCACTGCTATTGCGGTCGGCACGCTCTTCCCCGTTCGGCTCCGGCCGTCGTCCGAGGTGACTCCGGCCGCAATCGCTCCTTCTCCGTGCTTCTTCCCAGCACTTTAGCCACGTCATACCGGGCAGAGAACAGATATCGGAACCCAGTACGAAGTCGTGCGGCACAGGCGTTCGCAACGCCTCCGTACGAAATCGGACGAAAAGCAGACTCGTTAACTCCTCTACCACTGCGGAGGGTTACGTACGCTCGTCAGGTTTGGATTCCGGATGAATTCATCCGCCCACGTCAGCGCAGAGCACTGCCCTGCCATTCACGGCTTCCTGATATCCGCGCCGTCACGTTCCGGATATCTCCGCCGCCTCACCCGCATGGGTACATCGCGTCCGAGGGGTGGAGATCACCCGATGGTGAACCGGGCCCGGACCGACCCTCGGGCCGACCGCGAACCGGACTCCGTGCCGGCCTCGGGCCTGCGGCCCACGACGGCTCTGCGGCCTCTTCGCACAGCTCGGACCGCCAGAGGCCTTGACAACTCGATTGGTCTGGACCAGTTTATCGGCCAACGGTGGCCACCGTTCCCCGCCAGCACTCCCAACTCCCCCACCGGAGGCAGCAAGTGGAACGCTCCGCAGGCAGCAGCAGACACAGAAGGAGCCGGGTCCGGCCCTTCCTCGGCGGTGCGGTCGCCGTCGTCGCGGCAGGGGCGCTGGCCGTCACCGGCCTCGTGAGCAGTGCGCAGGCCGCCGACATCAACGTGGCCAAGAACGCCGGTTTCGAGTCAGGCCTCGCCAACTGGACCTGCTCCGCGGGCAGCGGCACCACCGTCTCCTCCCCCGTGCACGGCGGCACCTCCGCGCTCAAGGCCACCCCGGCCGGGCAGGACAACGCCAAGTGCACGCAGACCGTGGCTGTGAAGCCCAACTCGACCTATGCGCTGAGCTCCTGGGTGCAGGGCGGCTACACCTACCTCGGGGCGAGCGGCACCGGGACCACGGACGTCTCCACCTGGACGCCCGACTCCGGCAGCTGGACCCAGCTGAAGACCAGCTTCACCACCGGCCCCTCCACCACCTCCGTGACCGTCTACACCCACGGCTGGTACGGCCAGGCCCCCTACTTCGCCGACGACGTGCAGGTGAGCGGCCCCGACGGCGGCGGCGGGACGGACCCGGAGCCCTCGGTGCCCGGAACCCCCGCCGGACTGGCCGTGGGTACGACGACCACCTCCTCCGTCGCCCTGACCTGGAACGCCGTCTCCGGCGCGACCGGCTACACCGTCTACCGGAACGGCACGAAGGCCACCACGTCCACCGGCACATCCGCGACGGTGACCGGGCTGGCCGCGGACACCGCGTACCAGTTCGCCCTCAGCGCCACCAACTCCGCCGGCGAGTCGGCCAAGTCAGCCGCGGTCAGCGGCCGTACGGCCAAGACCACCGACCCAGGCGACCCCTCGACCACGGTACCCAAGCACGCGGTGACCGGGTACTGGCAGAACTTCAACAACGGTGCCACCGTCCAGAAGCTCAGCGACGTGCCGGCGAACTACGACATCATCGCCGTTTCCTTCGCCGACGCCACGGCGACGCCCGGTGCGGTCACCTTCAACCTGGACTCCGCCGGGCTGAACGGCTACACCGTCGCCCAGTTCAAGGCCGACATCAAGGCCAAGCAGGCGGCCGGGAAGAACGTCATCATCTCCATCGGCGGCGAGAAGGGGACCATCTCGGTCAACAGCGACGCCTCCGCCACCGCGTTCGCCGACTCCGTCTACGCGCTCATCCAGGAGTACGGCTTCAACGGGGTCGACATCGACCTCGAGAACGGCCTCAACTCGACCTACATGACGAAGGCACTGCGATCCCTGTCGTCGAAGGCGGGCTCGGGCCTCGTCATCACGATGGCTCCGCAGACCATCGACATGCAGTCGACCTCCGGTGAGTACTTCAAGACGGCGCTCAACATCAAGGACATCCTGACCGTCGTCAACATGCAGTACTACAACAGTGGTTCGATGCTCGGCTGCGACGGCAAGGTCTACTCCCAGGGCTCGGTGGACTTCCTCACCGCGCTCGCCTGCATCCAGCTGGAGGGCGGCCTCGCCCCCTCGCAGGTCGGCCTCGGTGTCCCGGCCTCCACCCGGGGTGCGGGCAGCGGCTACGTCGCCCCGTCCGTCGTGAACGCCGCCCTGGACTGTCTGGCCAAGGGCACCTCCTGCGGCTCGTTCAAGCCGTCCAGGACCTACCCGGACCTGCGCGGCGCTATGACCTGGTCCACGAACTGGGACGCCACCGCGGGCAACGCCTGGTCCAACGCGGTCGGCCCGCACGTCCACGGACTGCCGTAACCCAGTCGGTACTCCGGCCCAGCAGCGCCGCCGCTCCCCCGGCGGCGCTGCTGCGGGTACGCCGACCGAACCACCGTCCCCGTCCGGGCCCCCGGCAGCTCGGCACGGGGGCGGGGGCCGGGCTGTCACCAGGGGAGATCCCGCACCTGCTGGACGCACAGCACGACGAACAGCAGCCCTGCCGCGCCCAGCATGCCGTTGCTGAGCCATCCGTTGCGCCATTCGCGCGGAGTGCGGGAGGAGTTGAGCAGCCACAGCAGGGTGAGGGCCAGGAACGGCATGAAGAAGGCGCCCAGGACGCCGTACCCGATGACCAGGCCGAAGGGCTCGTCCAGCCAGAGCAGGCTCATTGGCGGGAAGGTCAGCCACAGCAGGTACGCGCGGAACGGCACGGAACGCTCCTGCCGACGGACCGCCTCGCCGCCCGTCCTCTCCCCTTCCGGGACGCCGCCCCGGCTCACGCGCAGCCGCTGGACGAAGTCGGCGAACATCAGGCTCACCCCGTGCCACACCCCGATGAGCGAGGAGAACGAGGCGGCGAAGAAGCCGATCAGGAAGAGTTTGGCGGTCGTGGGCCCGAAGCGGTCCTCCAGGACCGCGCCGAGGTCGATCAGCCCCCGGTCGCCCTGCGTCAGGGCGATCTGCGAGGAGTGCAGCAGTTCGGCACCGACGATCAGCATCGCGACGACGAAGACACCGGTGGTGATGTAGGCGGCCCGGTTGTCGAGCCGCATGACCTTCATCCAGGAGGAGTTGTCCCAGCCCTTCGCATTGACCCAGTACCCGTACGCCGCCATCGTGATCGTGCCGCCGACCCCGCCGATCAGCCCGAGCGTGTAGATCAGCGAGCCGTCCGGGAGCACGGGCACGAGCCCGGCGAACGAGGCGCCCGCGTCCGGGACCACCCGGATCGCGACGTAGACCACGACGACGAACATCACGCCGTGAGATCGAGTGCCGTGAGATCGAGCCCGACGTTGTGACCGGACGTTAGAAGGCGAGCGGTGGTGGGCGGCTCCTGGGGAAGCTCCGCCGCGGCGCGAACCACATCACCGCTACTTGTCCGCAGCCAGTTCGTCCTCCAGCCAGGTACGGCCCCGCGTACGGGCGGTCAGCTTCACCTGGCCCAGGGGTACGGCGAGACGCTCCGCCTCCGTACGCACCGCCTCCTCGGCGTCCGCGCCCACGTCCTCCAGGAAACGACAGACGATCTCGCCGCTCCTGTCCTGCGCCCAGCCACCGACGACGCGCCCGTCCCACCACAGCGTGGGCCCGATATTGCCGGCCCTGTCGGTGAGGCGCGGGCCGTGCTCGCCCATGAACCAGTCGCGTTCGTGCCAGCCCATCGGGGTGGAGTCGAGTGCCGGCAGCAGCGCGGCCCACGGCTTTGGCGGTGCGGTTTCCTCCAGGTCGTCGGGCAGGAGCAGCCCCGTCGTCCCACCGCCGAGATCGACCTCGACCGGCTTCAGGGTCGCCAGTACCCGCTTGGTCTGCGTCTTGGTCCACCCCGCCCACCAGCGCAGATCGTCCGCCGGGGCCGGGCCGAAGGCCCGCAGCCAGCGGCGGGCCAACTCTTCCTCCGCGCGGTGGGTGTCCCAGGATGCGAGGCCGTCGGCGATCCAGTTCGTCGTCGGCGCCCACCGGTACTGGTGCGAGGTCCACGAGCCGCGCGGCCGGCCGCGTACCACCCGCCCCTCGGCGGCGAGCAGGAGCAGCAGCCTGCTCGCGACCTTCTGGGTGCCTTCGTAGCCCTTGCCCGCCGCGAGCACGACCGTCGTGCTCAACCGGGCGTCGTCGCCAGCGAGTTCGGCGGCGGTGGCCTCGCCGCGGGCGTCGAGCGCACGCACGGCGATGTCCTCCGTCTCGGACAGCCACTTCTCCACGCCCACCGCGTCGTCCGCGACCTGCGAGTGGCCAGGAAGCCGAGGAGCTTACGGCGTTCGCGCGCCGCCACCGCGTCCGAGCAGGCGGCTTGCATCACCGGGGCCACGTCGAGGGAGGTGACGAAAACAGTACGGCGCATGCCCATCAGCCGGACGAGGGTGCGGTCCTCGTACAGGGCGCGCTCCACCGTGCTCACCGCACCACCGTTCGTCCGCGCCCACACGGCGACGTACACGGAGGACGGGTCGGTGCTGTGCAGCGCGACGAGATCGCGTGCCACCTCGACCGGATCATCCGCTCGGGCGGCCACCGCCAACCGGTGCCGTACACCGAGCCGTGCCCGTCGCTCCGTCACATCCATACGCCGCATGCGCGCCACTCCTTCGTGCCGTGATCCGTCAGTCTGCCTCTGAGAGGGAGCGTACGCGGGCGGAGACCGGCCAGGCCCGAGACCGTTCAACCCGACACCGAGGTCCACAGGAGGTCTTCGGAGGCCAGCCAGCGCCCCTCGTAGTGTCGGGGAACATGGGCGGGTGCCGTCGGCGGCACGGTGAGCACGCTCGCCGTGAACGTGCCGCCGTCCCGCAACTCCACCTCCACGTCGAGGAATCCAAGGAGGCAGCCGGCCATCGGGAACCACGCCTTGTAGAGCGACTCCTTCGCGCTGAACAGCAATCGGTCCCAGCGGGCCGGGCTGGCGTACTGGTTGAACCAGACGAAGACCAGGCCGACCAGTCCGGTGAGGATCGCCCAGGTCTTCAGACCCGGCCCGTCGGGGAAGAGCGCCACGATGGGCAGGGCGCTCGACGACATGGCCGTCGCACCGTAGACGAAGCCCCAGACGATGACGTACACCGCGAAGTACCCGGTGGTCCACCCGCCCAGGGTGCGCCAGCCGTCGAAGAGGGTCCGGCCGGTGGCGAGGTGCCATCGGCCCACCGCCTCGGCGAGCGAGATCTTGACGAGGCAGCCGATGACGGCCGCCCACATGAGGGTGTAGCCGAATTCGCTCCCCGCGATGAGCGTCGCGACCAGGTCCCCGGCCCCACGCCCGTAGCCGCGACGACGATTCCCGGGCCGATGTACTTCCAACTGGACTTACGCGGACTGGAGCCCCGCTCCCCGGTCTGTGTGGTTCCGCTCGTCTCCGTCATGCCGGTCAACGAAGCGCATAGTCCCGCTTCGCACAAGAGGGCCCGCCATACCCTCGCAAGGCCCCCTCAGGCCCGGACCCGCGCGTGTGTCGGGGCCGGTCCGGACACACCCGCACCCGGACCGGCCCCGACGCCCGGCAATCGAGACCTTAGATGACCAGGCTGAGCGCCGCCGCGACGACGAAGCCCGCGACCGAGAGCACCGTCTCCAGTACGGTCCAGGACTTCAGGGTGTCGCGCTCGGTGATCCCGAAGTACTTCGACACCATCCAGAAGCCGCCGTCGTTGACGTGCGAGGCGAAGGTGACTCCTCCCCCTCCTGAAGGACTCCGTTGGGGAATCCGTGATTCGGGCTTCCTGGCATGGTCATGCAACAAGGTCGAGGCGGGCGAGGTGAG
>NZ_JBHVCT010000095.1:0-22181 GCF_042803195.1 Streptomyces sp. NPDC057428 | reverse complement strand
CTTCCGTAACCGCGCCAACCAGCGGCTCCGATCACGTTGTGCAACCACCCGGCGGAGCCGACGGGAAGCACACCCCCACTAAATTCGAAGACCCGTTAATTCACCGTGTCTGCGCGAGGCCATGTATGAGGAGACCACAGAAATTCGCTCCGGAATTCCCCGCCGGGACGCGGCACCGCTGGGTGGACGGTACAAGCAATCGGTCTGGCAGTGGACGGTGCCTCGTGCGAGGATAATCTGACGCGGAAAACACGTAGCGGGTGAGCGAATGCGCACGGAAAGGCAAGCGCATGGATTCGACGCGCGAATCCCCCGGAGTTCCGGCTATCGGCACCGGTCCGACGCGCAGCGCTGATTTCCGGGACGCGGGCGAGAACCGCCCCCCGGTTGCCGCCCCACCGGCCCCGGGCCGCTCCCCCTCGTCGGGCCCTCCCGCGAAGGCCGGGGCGGCCCACGAAGCCCCATCGAGCGCCGGTCCCACCACGGGTCCGCCGCTCGTCATCCGGACCATGAGGAGAAGCCCGTGTCCGAGAGCTACGACCCCCGACACACTGCTGTACTACTGGTCGACCCCTACAACGACTTCATCTCCGAGGGCGGCCTCAACTGGGAGCGGCTCGCGCCGGTGGCCCTGGACGTCGGCCTCGTCGACCACCTGCGATCCGTGGTCGCAACCGCCCGCGGGTCCGGCGTACGAGTGGTGTTCGTCCCTCACCGCCGCTGGGAACCGGGTGACTACGACACCTGGTCCTACCCGAACCCGACGCACCGGGCCATCCAGAAGAAGCACAGCTTCGCCCGTGGCACCTGGGGCGGGGAGTTCCACCCCGACTTCCAGCCGCAGGAGGGTGAGCTCGTCGCCCATGAACACTGGTCTCAGAGCGGATTCGCCAACACGGACCTGAACCTGATGCTGCAGCAGCACGACATCAGCCACGTGATCCTGATCGGCGTGCTGGCGAACACCTGCATCGAGTCGACCGGCCGGTTCGCCATGGAGCTCGGCTACCACGTGACGCTCGTGCGCGACGCCACCGCGGCGTTCTCCCCGGAGATGATGCATGCCGCACACGAGTTGAACGGGCCCACGTTCGCCCACTCCATCGTCACCACGGAGGAGATCGTCTCCGTGCTCAAGGAGTTGCCCGGCGCGGCCTGACCCGAGCTGCGGGCTGCGGCCCGCAAGGTGTCGGCGGCCCCGCGTCGTCCGTCTGTGCGGCGCGACGCGGGGCCGGATGAATGCGGAATCTGCTCGGCAACGCCCCCTCATCCTCTGTGCGGACGGGCTCTCGACCGGCGGAACCGGTCCTCTTCACTTCGGCCGCTGCCCGGCCGGCACGCAGCTGACCTTCTCCCCGACCCGACAGGGAGCGTGCCCCTGTTCGCGCGGTACGGAGAGTGATCACCGGCTGCTGCCGGGCGGGCTCGGCCGACGGCTAACGGACGCCCGGCAGCAGCGGCCCCGCTTCGGCGGGGGCCACTCCCGTTGCCTCCGCCTTCGGGTTGCGGCGCTCGCGTCTCGCCACCCAGGTGGCGAACCAGGAGAGCAGCATGCACATCCCGATGTAGATGGGCGAGATGACCATGACCACGGGGATGAACGGCAGGCCGTAGTCAAGGTTCGAGGCGATCAGTTTTCCCGCGTGGAGGAACTCCTCGTAGGTGATCAGGTAGCCGAGCGAGGTGTCCTTGAGTGCGACGACCAGCTGGCTGATGATCGTGGGCAGCATCGCGCGTACCGCCTGCGGCGCCAGAACGTGCGAGGTGACCTGCGTCTTGCGCATCCCCAAGGCGTACGCGGCCTCCCGCTGCCCCCGCTCCACGGAGTTGATGCCCGTGCGGAAGACCTCGGCGAGCACGGAGCCGTTGTAGAGGGTCAGCCCCGCCACCAGCGCCGGGAGGGGCTGGACCTTGAGCGCCACGAAGATGAAGAAGATCATCACCAGCACCGGCATCGCGCGGAAGAACTCGACCAGCAGGGTAGCCAGCCAGCGCACCGGCCGGTGGTCGGAGAGCCGCCCGACCGCGAGCACGGCTCCCAGCGCCAGGGAGAGGACCGCCGCGTAGGCGAAGGCCTTGAGCGTGTTGCCGAGCCCGCGCAGCAGCAGCTCCTGGATTCCCTTGTAGATGAAGGGCGTCCACTTCTGGCTGGTGAACTGGTTCGTGTCGAAGAGCAGATAGAGGAGCCAGCCGAGCAGGGCGATGATCACGGCCGTCGCCGCGATGCCGTAGGCGAAGTGGCGCTTGCGCGTCGCCGGCCCGGGGATGTCGTAGAGCGCGGAGGCGGAGGGGGAGGAGTGGGTCATCGGGCGACTCCCCAGCGCTTCTCCATCAGATTGAAGAGTGCGCTGATCGCGAGGGTGATGATGAGGTAGCCGACGGCGATCCAGACGAAGGACCAGATGATGCTGTAGCCGAGTTCGTTGAGGGGCTTGTAGGTGCCCAGCAGTTCGGTGACGCTGAAGGCCCCGGCGATCGCGGAGTTCTTGGCGAGTGCGATGAGCGTCGATCCCACCGGCGGAATCACCGCCCGGAACGCCTGGGGCAGCACCACGCTGCCCAGCGTCTGCCCGAAGGACATGCCGAGGCTGCGCGCCGCCTCACCCTGACCCGTGGGCACGGTGTTGATGCCCGAGCGAAGGGCCTCGCAGATGAAGGCGGAGGTGTAGCAGCCGAGGGCGAGGACCGCGAACACCTGGAAGGGCAGCACCAGCCCGAATCGCGGCAGGCCGAGGAGCACGGCGAAGAACAGCAGGGTCAGAGGGGTGTTCCGCAGCACCGCGACCCAGACGGTGCCGATCACCCGGAGCGAGCCGACGGGAGCGACCCGGAAGGACGCCATGACGAAGCCGAGCACGAGTGCCAGGACCGAGGCGTACACCGTGAGCTCCAGGGTGCCCAGGAAACCCTTGGCGTAGAGCGAGAAGTTGTCTGTCAGTACGTCCATCGTGGTGGCAGGCCCCTCAGTTCGCCGGGTAGCGGTCGATGGGCGGCGGTGTCGGCGCGGGTACCCCGGACAGGCCCAGGGTGGCTTCGAACGCCTTCTTCCAGTTGCCGTTCTTCTCGTTCGCCTCCAGCGCGTCGTCGAGCGCGAAGCGCAGCGCGTTGTCGCCGCGCGGTACGCCGATGCCGTAGGGCTCCTCCGAGAAGGGCTTGCCGACCACCTTCATCTCGTCCGGCGCCTTGGCCGCGAAGCCGAGGAGGATGGCGTCGTCGGTGGTGACGGCGTCGACCTGGAAGGTCAGCAGGTTGTCGACGCAGATCGAGTACGTGTCGTAGGCGACCAGATCCGCGTCGGGGTAGTCAGCGGCGATGCGCTGGTACGGGGTGGATCCGGCGGCCGAGCACACGGTCTTGCCCGCCAGGTCCTGCGGACCGCGGATGTCGTTCTCGTCGGTGCGCACCAGCAGCCCCTGCCCCGCCATGTAGTACGGCCCGGCGAACCCGACGAGCTTCTTGCGCATGTCGTTGATCGTGTAGGTGCCGACGTAGTAGTCGATCTGCCCGTTCTGGAGTGCCGTCTCCCGGTTGGCGGAGGCGATGGTCCTGAAGCGGATGGTGTCGGGCCCGAAGCCGAGGGAGGCCGCCGTCATGCGGGCGATCTCGATGTCGAAGCCCGAGTAGACGCCGGTGGCCGGGTCCTTCTCACCGAGGTACGGCTGGTCCTCCTTGACACCGACGGCCAGGTAGCCGCGCCGCTTGGCCTTCTTCCACGTCCCGGACTCCGGCAGCCGAAAGCCGGTGTCGACGGTGTACTGGGGCAGTGCTCCCGCCTTCGGCCCCCTGACCGGGGGGCTGCCCTCCCTGCCGCACCCCGCGGCGAACGCGGCGAGCAGGAGGCAGACCAGGAGGGCCGCGATGTTCCTCGTACGCAACACGGCGCCCCTGTCAGTGCTTGAGGATCTTGGACAGGAAGTCCTTGGCACGGTCGCTCTCCGGGGCGGTGAAGAAGTCCTCCGGGGTGCGGTCCTCGATGACACGCCCTTCGGACATGAAAACCACGCGGTTGGCCGCGGAGCGGGCGAAGCCCATCTCGTGCGTGACGACGACCATGGTCATGCCCTCGCGGGCCAGCTGCCGCATGACTTCCAGGACCTCGTTGATCATCTCTGGGTCGAGTGCGGAAGTGGGCTCGTCGAAGAGGAGCGCCTTGGGGTCCATGGCGAGAGCGCGGGCGATGGCGACCCGCTGCTGCTGCCCGCCGGAGAGCTGGGCGGGGAGCTTGTCCGCCTGCGAGGCGAGCCCGACCCGCTCGAGGAGTTCCCTGGAGCGCTGGTCGGCCTCGTCCTTCCTGCGCTTGCGGACCCTGAGCTGGGCGAGGGTCACGTTCGCCAGCACGGTCTTGTGGGCGAACAGGTTGAACGACTGGAAGACCATGCCGACTTCGGCCCGGAGCTGCGCCAGGCCCTTCCCCTCCTCGGGGAGCGGCTTTCCGTCGATGGTGATGTGACCGGACTCGATCGTCTCGAGCCTGTTGATGGTCCGGCAGAGCGTTGACTTGCCCGACCCGGAGGGGCCGATGATCACCACCACCTCCCCGCGGCCGACGGTGAGATTGATGTCCTGCAGCACGTGCAACTTCCCGAAGTACTTGTTGACGTCTCGCAGTTCGATCAACGGATCGACGGCCATGCGCTGCCCTACCCACTTGTCGATGGTGTCGAGGTCAGCGCAAACTATCCGGGGTGGACACGCACTTCGGGGCCGACACGCACCGGCCGCGGATAAGGCTGTTTATCGCGCTTTGACCTCCGGGCCGCTCTCCGCGGACTCCGCGTACATCTCGGAGAGCTCGGGGCTGCCCGAGATCGCCCAGTCGAGACCCGCGGCGACGACGTCGATCTCCCGCCCGGAGCCCAGCCGCACCACGGGCTGCCCGCCGGCAAGGATGTCCCAGGCGGCGCCCGGGACGGTACGCACCAGCACGGTGCCGAGGTAGAGACCCGCGTCGTTGCCCACCCAGGGCAGTTCCTCGGGGTCGTCGCGCCAGATCGGCGGCAGCTGGTCAAGTGCTGACAACGAGGCCGGACTGTCGTCCAGTTCGAGCCCGCACTGTCCCGCGCGTGCGCGCAGCAGCTCGCACTCCGCGAGCAGCTCCGCAACGCCGTCCGGATCGGTCTTGACCGCGGCCTTGAGTACCGCCGCCCTCGTACCGCCGTGGCGTTTGCGCCAGTTGTCCAGAAAGGGGATGTTCATGACCGGGTCCCTCGGAGAGCGTCGACGGCACTTCTCGGACCGCGCGGAGAGGCGGGCGGGCGGCACCCGGCCCGCATGCCGGCCGAAGCCGGTTCTGACGTGTCTGCGTTCTCCATGACCATCTCCCAGTCGACTCCCACTCGCCCCCCCGTCGCCCACGGGAACAACTCCCCCTGAAGCGCCGCCTTCAGGTTCACCATGACACAAAACAGGCTACGGGTCGCCGCACCTCGGGGGTGTGGACGGCGCCGCCGGACACGCCATGCGCCCGACGACCTGATCGGGCACCTCCGGCCACGCACCGCATGAGCACGGATTCGACAGTCGGCCATCAGTTCCTGCTGGCAGCGTATGCCGGAGAACCCGCAGGCGAGACCCGGAGCGGCCGTGCACCCCATACATTCCGGCGGGCCGACCCCTTCAATTCTTCTCACCACCGGTCGGTCACAGCTCCGTCACCAACGGAACATCGGCCTCCCCTCGCACGCCCCGCGCCGCTACGGTCTTGCCTCGGCGATCCGTCCTTGGGGGGCATATGTCGTATCAGGAGCCGCAGCCCGACCGTCCGCGACGGCGGGGCCCGCAGCCTCCGCAGCAGAGGGGGAGCGGCGTCGGCAGGATCGTGGGCTTCAGCTGTCTCGGCGTCGTCGGGCTCGTCCTCGTCTTCGCCGTCGGCAGTGCTGCCGTGCTGGGTGGCGAGGGGGACAGTGCGCGGCCCGGCGCCGAGCCTGCAGCCACCGCGTCGGCCGCCACCCCCGACAAGGCCGGCGCCACGGAGACGGCCGGACGCGGGACACACAAGCCCGCCGGCCAGCCCGTGAAGATCGTCGCGACGAGGACGGACTTCCAGGGCAGCGCCCTCGCCGACGGCACCGACTACACCAGTGTGCGGATCACGATCTCGAACGACGGAGAGGCCGGCATCGGCGTCGATCCTCTGTACTTCTCCCTCACGGGCACCGACGGCAGCAGACACCCGGCCGAACTCGCCGTGGACGAGAACCAGATCGCCACGGTCGAGCTGGCCCCCGGCGAGAGCGTTACGGGCACCGTGACGGGTAAGGGCACGTTCACACCGGCATACGTGACCTTCGTCGACGGCCTCCTCGGTGCCACTGTCCGCGGCGACGTCGTCGGCTGACGTGACCCGGCACGGAGGCGACCCCGGTCCTGTCCCTAGGGTACGAGGATGACCTCGCAGAACTATCTTTCCCAACTCTTCTCGTTGGAGGGCCGGATCGCCCTGGTGACCGGCGGCAGCTCCGGCATCGGGCGCGGCATCGCCGGTGCGCTCGCGCACGCGGGCGCGAGCGTGGTGGTCGTGGCGCGCAGGGAGGCGGAGCTGAGGCGGACCGTCGATGAACTCACCACCGAGGGCTGCCGGGCTGCGTGGGTGAGCGCCGACCTCGGGACGAGTGAAGGGGTACGGACGGCGGCAGAGGCATCGGCTGCCGCGTTCGGCGAGCCCGACATCCTCGTGAACTCCGCGGGCATCAACCTGCGGCCCCCGATGGGCGAGCTGGACGAGGACGTCTGGGACACCACCATGACGGTGAACCTCAAGGCGCCCTATCTACTGGGCCGGCGCTTCGGGCCCGCCATGGCCGAGCGGGGTTTCGGCCGCATCATCCACATCACGTCGCAGCAGGCGCATCGCGCTTTCGTGCAGAGCGGCGCCTACGGGGTCTCCAAGGGTGCGCTGGAGTCGCTGGCACGTTCACAGGCCGAGGCCTGGTCGCCGCACGGCGTCACCTGCAACACGCTGGTACCCGGTTTCGTCATGACCCCGCTCAACGAACGACTGTCGTCCGACCCGGAGCGGGTGAAGGCGCTGGCCGCCCGGACGATGGTGGGGCGCAACGGGCTGGCCGGGGACTTCGCGGGCGCCGCCGTGTTCCTGGCGAGCGCCGCCTCGGCCTATGTGACAGGCCAGTCGCTCTTCGTCGACGGCGGGTTCTCCGTGCACTGACGGGTGCCAGGTCCGGGACTCGCGGCGCCGAGCGCCCCGTCCCGGCGGGCCCCGCAGGGCGAGCCCGCGCCGCGGCTCTCGGCAGGCCTTGTGCACGGCAGGTTCAGGCTGTTGGCTGTGAGTGGCCGTGGTTCGAAATACGAAGCCGGTCCCGTAGACCTGGTCCGACCGTCAGACGTCGAGGTCGACGACCACCGGGGCGTGGTCGGACGCACCCTTGCCCTTGCGCTCCTCACGGTCGACGTAACTGTCCTTGACCGCCGCCGCGAAGGGGGCGTTGCCGTAGACCAGGTCGATGCGCATGCCCCTGTTCTTCGGGAAGGCGAGCTGGCGGTAGTCCCAGTAGGAGTAAGGGCGGTCGTACTTGAGGGGGCGCGGCACCACGTCCGTGAGCCCCTTCTCGCGGAGCGCGGCGAGGGCGTCCCGCTCCGCGGGGGTGACGTGGGTGGCCCCCTCGAAGACGGCGGGGTCCCAGACGTCCTCGTCGGTGGGCGCGATGTTGTAGTCGCCGAGGACGGCGAAAGGCAGCGCTCCGGCCGCGTCCCCCGCCACGGCTTCCCGCAGGGCCTCGAGCCAGCGCAGCTTGTAGGCGTAGTGCTCGTGGGCGACCTCGCGGCCGTTGGGGACGTAGACGGACCAGAGCCGGACGGGGCCGCAGGTCGCCGAGACCGCCCGCGGTTCCTGCACGCCCTCGTAGTCGGGGCCGCCGGGCAGACCGGTCACGACGTCCGCGAGGCCTACGCGGGAGAGCAGCGCCACGCCGTTCCACCGGCCCGTGGCGTTGACCGCGGCCTCGTAACCCGCGTCGCGCAGCGCTTCGGCGGGGAACTGTTCGAGCGTGCATTTTGTCTCCTGGATGCACAGCACATCGGTGCCGCTGCTCTCCAGCCAGGCCAGCAGCCTCGGTAGCCGGGCGGTGATCGAGTTGACGTTCCAGGTGGCGATGCGCATGCGGTAAACCTATCCGCTCCCACTGACAGCCGGGTCAGAGACGGGTCGCGTCGCCCGGTGTCAGCCGCCCGTGGTCCGTTCCGCCGAGGGAGCCGATCTGCGTGTCGTAGATCGGACGGGCGAGATCGGTGAGCAGCGCGTCGTGGATGTCGATGGCGCGGCGCGGCTTGACCTCGCGTACGTAGTCGATGACCTCCGAGATCTTGTTCCAGGGGGCCATCACCGGCAGCATCAGCGTGTCCACCGGCCGGTCCGGCACGGTGAGGGCGTCGCCCGGGTGGAAGACCGAACCATCGACCAGAAAGCCGACGTTGGTGATCCTGGGGATGTCCGGGTGGATCACCGCGTGCAGCTCTCCGTGCACCTGTACGTCGAGGCCGGCCGCGGTGAAGGTGTCGCCGTGGCCGACGGTGTGCACCCGCCCGGGGAACGCGGCGGACATCCGCTCGGCCACACTGCGCAGGGTCCACAGACGCAGCGCCGGATCGGCTTCCAGGGCGGCGCGCAGCCGCGGCTCGTCGAAGTGGTCCGGGTGTTCGTGCGTCACCAGGATCGCGTCGGCACCGGCCACAGCGTCGTCCTCGGTGAACCCGCCCGGGTCGATGACGAGCGACTGCCCGTCCCGCTCCAGACGGACGCACGAGTGGGTCTTCTTGGTGAGTGTGAGAGGCGAAGCGTTCATGTCCCCATCCTGCTACGTGGGCGGGGTGGTTTCCTCCTGGATGACGGACTGCGCGATCTCGAACGCGGCACCGGCCGCCGGAATCCCGCAGTAGACGGCTGTCTGCAGCAGGACTTCCTTGATCTCGACGGAGGTGAGCCCGTTGCGCAGGGCGGCCCTGACGTGCTGGGCGAGACCTCCGAGATGTCCGGAGGCGACGACGGCGGTGAGGGTGACACAGCTGCGCGCCCTGCGGTCGAGGCCCTCCCTGGACCAGATCTCTCCCCACGCGTAGCGGGTGAGGAGCTCCTCGAAGTCGTCGGTGAAGCCGTCCGACGCGGCCGTCGCGGCGTCGACGTGGGCATCCCCCAGCACCTCGCGCCGGACTTTCATCCCGCGCTCGCGCGGATCGCCGCCGCCCGTCGAGGAGGCGACGGGCAGCTCGCCGGCCGCGGCGATCTCCGCGACGGGCACGACCGGGGTGAACGGGGGCGCGAAGCCGGGGGACGGCGGTACGGCGATCGACGCCAGGGTGTCCTGCCAGGCCGTCGAGAAGTGCATGAACAACAGGTCGGTGACCGCGGCCGGCTGTTCGACCGGGGCCAGGTGCGAGGCGCCGGGCACGAGGGCGAGACGGGCGTCCGGGATGCCGGCGACCAGGTTCCGCGCCTCGGCGGGACCGGTGACCTTGTCGTCCGCTCCCACGAGCACGAGGGTCGGAACCCCGATGCGGGAGAGTTCCGTACGGATGTCGAAGGCCGCCAGGGCCTCGCAGGAGGCGATGTAGCAGCCGGGGTCGGTGGTGCGGACCATCTGCACGGCCCACTCGACGATGGCGGGCTGGGCGGCCGCGAAGCCGGGCGTGAACCAGCGCTCCGGGGAGGTGCGGGCGATGGGCTCCAGACCGTTGCTGCGGACGATCACCCCACGCTGCCGGAACTCGTCCGCGGTGCCGAAGCGTGGCGACGCGGCGACGAGCGCCAGCGCGGCGATCCGGTGCGGATGACGCAGAGCCAGGTCGGCACCGACGGCGCCGCCGATGGAGCAGCCCGCGTAACCGAAGCGCTGGACGCCGACGCTGTCCAGCGTGGCGAGCAGCCGGTCGGCGAGGTCGCTGACGGCGGCCGCGGGGTGCGCGGGCGCTCCGCCGTGGCCGGGAAGGTCGTAGCGGAAGATCCTCCAGTGCTGCGAGAGCTCGGGTATCTGGCGGTCCCACATGTGCCATGTGGTACCCAGAGACGGCCCGATCACCAGGACCGGGGCATCCTCGGGCCCGTCGAAGCGGTATTGCATGGTTTCAACGTTCTTCTCACTCACCCGCTCACGCTCCCACATCTCACATTCGTCTCGTGAGCGGGGGCCGGGGCGCTCGCCGGTTCTCCCCACGTATCTGCGGCCGGCCGTAGATCCTCCACAGCCGGCTTCACGTACCAGCGCTTGGTCGTGCGGACGTCGCTGTGCCCTGCCCAACGAGCGAGCAAATGGTCGGGCACACCGTTGTTCGCCAGGTACGTGAGGCAGCTCGCGCGAGCGTCGTACAAACGGACCCGGCGCAGCGAGTTCTCGGCCATGACTGTGTACGCCCGCTCGCGCAACTGCCGCCCGTTGAGCGCCCTGCCGAGACCGTCCACGAGCACGTACCCGTTGTCCTCGTACCGCTCCCCTGCCGCGAGCTTCTCGGCCATCTGCGTAGCCTGGAACTCGGCGAGAGCCTCCCTCACCAGGTCGGGCAGCGGAAGCTGCCGCTGGCCGGCAAACGATTTCGTATCCTTCTCGACCACGGACTTGTTGCCCATCAGCGTCCGGGTGCGGGTGACGGTCAGGATGGCCCCGGTCAGGTCGACGTCGCCCCAGCGCATGCCGCAGATCTCTGCCGGCCGCAGACCCATCAGGGACAGGAGAAAGACGGCGTACAGGCGGTCGTCCTTTATCGCGCGCACGAAGGCGCGTACCTCCTGGATGTCCCAGGGAGGAATCACGGTTTTCGCCCGCCGCTCCGCTTTCCGAAGGTTACGAGGGACCTTCACCTCCCTGGCGACGTTCACCTCGACGAGGCGCCGCGCTACCGCCCGGTCGAGCGCCTCCTTCAGCCGCGCCAGGGACATCTCGACCGTGGCCACCCCCAGACCAGTACCCGCCTTGCCGCCTCGCACCCGGCCCTCTCGCAGCGCACGAACCCCCGAGGCCCGCTCCCCGCCCCATCCGAGAGCACCTGACTATCCACACCACCAGTTGCGCGGCCGGACAACAGATGGAGGAGGAGTTTGAGGCTGAACCGAAAAGAGGCTTCGACTACATCGAACGCCCTCTCTCAGCACGCCTCGACCTCCCCCACCCGCTCGAAGGAGGGCTCTCCCTCTACCACAGGGACACCCAACTCCCCGACCAAGGCCGCCCACAGAAAATCTGTGAAGCTCGCATCGATGGCGATCGACTCTCCCATCTCGACAACCACATACCAGTCTGCGGAAGGTCGTCCAGGAGGCATGAGGAAGACGTGGTTTCCCGAGATGGAACGGGCCACCGGGAAACCTCCACCTACTGCCGGGTAGACAGGGTACGGATACAAGTCGGGGCTACTTTGCGACAGCTCCGCGTAAGAATATGCAGCCTGACTCCACAAAGAGTCGAGAAGCAAACCGTTAGCGTCATCCACAGAACGCGGATGAAATATGTAGAGCTGCTCGTTGATGCAGCCTGGACCATAAGCCGAGACGAATCGCTTGTAATCGCCGGGGAGAGCGCAGCCGATTCGTTCTTCAACGACATCCCAATCCCTGCCCACATCGCCGTTGACTTGCGGAGCGCCTAGCATTTCATGGAACCGAAAGATTTCCACCGGACGACCTTTGCGAGCAGGAATATCCACCAACAGATCGATTGTACACCGTACAGTTCAACCGGTATCCCTTATCACCGACGGCATACATTCTTATCTCTGTCGGAATAGCTGGATCAGTGCCACCGTACACAGGAAGGACACCCAATGTCACATTCTGACCGGCCTTCACGGCGCTCGTGACATCGTCCTCAAGCCCCCTCATATGTGGCGAGTTGGCCGGAGTCTGGTACCCCGCAACGAAGTTGCGAAGAGTGTCGTTGGCTCCGCCCATCTGGTTGCCGATGAGGTGAAGCGCAGCCCTGTTACCCACTGGCAGCCGCTCGTACCCAGCCGGCTTCCATTTGGGGTCCAGCCTCCACGGACGCAGATCAAAGGTGTTGATATGGGCAACCGCTCCGGTAGCTCTGCAATCATTTTCCCCTGTACCGAAGCGGGTCATGGGCGCGTAGTAGAAAGCAGGATCATCTGAGGGGAAGTCGCGGGAGCATCGATCGCGGGTTCGCTTCGCATCTGGGTTCGCGCCGGACATTCCATACCCCAAATCCGGGTCGATCTGCTCGCCGGGGAACATGCCGCGGAGGAGGTCGAGACTCGCCGCATCGTCCGGTGTGTACTGGTCGTTGCCGGCCAGGTTCAGCATGTCGAGTGCGCCGACGATCATCTTCCAGCCGTCGTCGGGCTTCCATCCGCCGTTCTTGGGGTCCCAGTCAGGTTTGGGGGCCGGGCGGTCGGGCGCGGGCCTGGGGTTCGGACCGTTGTTGACGTTCTGGTCGATTACCGGGCGGGGCGGGCGAACCACGGCGCGGACTGCCTGGGCCGCAGCACCGCCCAAGTTCGGGTAGGTGGGGACGGAGCTCCAGCGGGGGTAGTAGGGGGTGTACCTTCCTGCGGACGATTTTGTGGAGTGTGAGTGGCTGAACCTACTGGCCTGGGCTCGGATCGCGGCGGCCGTGGACCGGGCGTAGCTGTTCGACAGCACGTTGGTCTGGGTGTAGCTGTTGCTCCAGGTGTCACCGTGCGAGCGGATGTACTTGTCCCCGACCAGGGCGCCACCACCGACGACCGTGGTCCCCAGGACTCCCCAGCCGAGCGCTTCCCACGCCGCGATCCCTCCGAGGACGAGCGGGAAGAAGTGCCCCGTCGGGTCGGTGCCGTTCTGGGGTGATCCGAAGCCGTAGGAGTAGCGGTTGGCGCGTTGCGCGGACTGGGAGGGGTCGAGTTGCCAGGTGTCGCGGGAGGTGAAGCCGCCGGTGCCGGGCTGGTACCAGCGTGCGGCCATGTTGACGTCGCCGGAGTTGGGGTCGGTCCAGCCGGACTGGTAACCCAGTGCGGGCGTGGTGCCGTTGGTGGCGGTCTCCTGGCCGAAGGGGTCGTAGGCGGTGGAGCTGGTGACCTGGGTGCCGTCGGCCGAGAGGCCGGCGACCAGATCGGTGTGCTGGTCGGTGATGGACCACTGCGGGGCCGCATTGCCCGCCTGGCTGGCCAGCAGTGCGCCATCCGGGGTGCGGCTGTAGACGCTGGTGCCGTCGCTGAGGAGGTTGTTGGATCCGCCGTCGTAACTGAACGTGGTGCTGCCCTGTTGGGCGAGGCGGTCGAAGGAGTCGTAAGTGTACGTCGCCGAGCCGTCGCTGACCTTGCGTTCGAAGGCGTCGAACGTCAGGGTGCGGGGTGTACCGGTGCCCTTGGTGGCTGTGGCGAGAGTTCCGCGTGCGGTGTAGCCGTACGTGGTGGTGCCGTCGTCGGTCAGGCGGTTGCGGGCGTCGTATGAAGCGGTGGCCGCTCCGGCCTTGATGCGGTTGCCGGCGTCGTCCCATCCGTATGCGGTGGTGATCGTACCGCTGGTCCAGGAGGTCATCCGGCCGGCCTTGTCATAGCCGTAGGTGCTCTTCCCCGCTCCTGCGGATCCGCTCGTCGTCTTCTCGGTGAGGCGGTCGTCGAGGTCGTAGCCGTAGGTGATGCCGACCTTCTGCGTTGTCTTGTCCAGGTTGGCCACCTTGTCGCTCGCGAGGCGGCCGAGGCTGTCGTAGGTGTAGTCGCGACGGGCGGTGGCCTCGTACTCCGTGGAGCCTGCGGGCTTGACCGCGTACTCCTCGAGGAGGGGCCTTCCTGCGGTGTCGAAGTCGTACCAGATGTCGCTGTCGCTGAGGGAGTCCCAGACCCAGTCGATACGTCCGCCGTCGTCGTATCCGTAGTACGACTCGGAGTCGGCGCCGACCCGTTCGGTCATGTTGCCGTCGGCGTCGTAGCCGTAGCCGACCTTTCCGCCAGGGCCATCGGCGGTGAGCAGTTGCCCCCGGTCGTTGTACGTGTACGTGTTCCGTGCGAGGACGTCGTCCGTGCCTGCTGCGGTGATGCGGCCCGCGAGGTCGTAGGTGAGGGAGCGGTCGGTGGTGGCGGCCTCCGCGCCCGTGCCGGTCTCGCGGACGAGGCGGCCGAGGCCGTCGAAGGTGCGGCGGCGCTCCACGCCGCCGGGCAGCAGCTCGGCGGCGTTTTGGCCCGCCTTGTCGTAGACGGTCGTCCAGGTGCGTTCGGTGAGGGCCGGGTGGGCGGTGGTGGAGGGTTCAATGGTGGACTCGGGCAGGTTCCACGGCGTGAAGGTGTACGTCGTGGTGTTGCCCCGGCCGTCCGTGAGCCGGGTGCGGTTGCCCGCCGCGTCGTAGCCGAAGGTCGTCGTAATGGACTTGGCGTCCGTCACGGGTTCGACCTGCTTGGTCATGTGCCCCAGTGCGTCGTAGGTGTAGGTGGTGCGCGCCTGGGTGCCGGAGACGGTGGCCGTCCGGTTGCCTTCGGCGTCGAACTCCGCCTGCGCGGTGCGCAGCAAGCTCTGGCCTGTGCCGTAGTCCGCTGCGGCTGTGACGTTGCCGAGCGCGTCGTAGGTGGTGGTGCTCCTGCGGTCGGTCGGGTCGGTCATCTGGGTCTGGCGTCCGAGCCGGTCGTAGCTCAGCCGGGTGACGCCGTAGACCGGGTTGGTCACCGTCGTCGTCTCCCCCGCCGTGTTGTACGTGGCGGTGGTGGTTCGGCCGGCGGGGGTGGTGGATTCGGTCTGGTTGCCCGCGTCGTCCCAGACGTACCTGCTCGTGAGGTTCTGCAGGGTCGGATACCGCTCGATGGTGGTGGCGGTCAGCTGGCGGCCGAGTTCGTCGTAGGTGGCCTGCGTCTTGGCCCCCGTCGGGTCGGTGGCGGAGAGTTGCAACCCGGTCGGGGTCCAGGTGAACTCCGAGACGCCCGCTCCGTCGAGGTCGGTGGAGGTGCTGTCCAGCAGGCCGGACTTCCCCAGTCCGAGGACGGTGGGAACGGTGCCCGCGACGGGGTCGGTCTGCCGGACCAGGCTTCCGAACTGGTCGTAGGTGTAGCGGCTGGTGCGGCCCAGCGGGTCCGTCGTCGTGGCGGGTCTGCCGAGGGCGTCGTACGTGGTGCTGCTGACGGCGCTGATCTTGGTGCCGCCCGGCGGCGTGTAGTCGGGGAGGGTGACAGCGGTGGGCTGTCCGAGGCCGTCCACAGTGGTGCGGGTAACCGCGCCCCGTGCGTCACGAGTCTCCGTCGCTTCGCCGAAGGTGTTGTATCCGCTCAGAGTGGTCGGCGTGGCTGTGGCAGCCGTCCCGCCCTTGTTCTCGACCGAAGTGGCCGGTGCCTTCGTTTCCACCAGGCGCCCGAGCGCGTCGTACCGGTAAGTGGTGCGGTATGTATCGGGGTCGGCCCCGTCCGTGTTGCCCCTGGGGGCGACGGTGGAGGTGGGCAACCCTCGCTGGTCGTAGGTGCTGGTGGTGATGTGGGTGGACGTGCCGTCGGTGATCTGCTGGCGGGTGACGTTGCCCGCGGCGTCGTACTCAGCAGTGGCGGTCAGCCGCTTCCCCGAGCCGTCGACCGGCCGGCTCTCCTCGGTCACCCGGTCGTCCGCGTCGTAGGCGAGGTCGGTGACCCGGTTCAGGCCGTCCGGGTCGAGGACGCTGCGAGTGGTGCGCCCGGTCGCGTCCACGGTCTGGGTCATGGTCACGCTGCCGCCGCCGGTGACCTTGTGGGTGAGGTTTCCGGCACCGTCGTAAGTGTTCGACTCCAGCTGGACATCGCGCCGGGTGCCGTCCGCCTGCTTCACCTGCTGAGCCGTGCTCGTCGCGGTAAGACCGTCGTCGAAGTACGTGAACGCGGTGGTGGCGCCCATCGCGTCGGTCGAGGAGGCCAGGCGGCCTGCGGGGTCGTAGGCGTTGGAGGCGACGACCAGGTCACGGATGTCGCCGGTGGGCGAGCCGGTCCAGTCCTTCAGGACGGTCTCGGCGTGCTGGCCGCGCGGTGTGTAGGCGTAGGTGAGACGGGTGCCGGTCGGATCCGTTGTCGTGACGGCCCGTCCCATGGCGTCATGGGTGAGGGAAGTGACATGGTCCTCCGCGTCGGTGACCGTGTCGTTCAGGCCGTGGCTGTCGTAGTGGTAGCTGGTGGTGCGCTTGGCGTCGTTGCCCGAGGTGTCCTCGGCCGACTCGGTGAGCAGGTTGCCGTCGGCGTCGTACGACCGGGTGATCTTCGCAGTGTGTGTGTGGTCGGTGATCTCGTTCTTCACGCCGACGCCGGACTCGGAGACGACGCGGGACATGGTGTCGTAGCCGTAGGTGGTGGTCACGCCCTGGGGAGTGGTGTCGGATATCTGCTTCTCGGCAGTCTTGCGGCCCAGGTCGTCGTAGGTGAACTCGGTGACGAGTCCGGAGGGCGAAGTGATCGCGGCGGTGCTTCCCGTGGAGAAGTACCGGTAGGTGGTCACCGCGCCGCCGGGAGTCGTCTCCTTGGCGACCAGCCCCGCGGTGGTGGTCCCGCCGCCGACGGCCGCTTCGCTGCCGGTGGTGTAGGCGGTGGTGG
Source organism: Streptomyces sp. NPDC057428 (assembly GCF_042803195.1). Taxonomy (NCBI): domain Bacteria; kingdom Bacillati; phylum Actinomycetota; class Actinomycetes; order Kitasatosporales; family Streptomycetaceae; genus Streptomyces; species Streptomyces sp. NPDC057428. The sequence continues at coordinate 5,717 of NZ_JBHVCT010000095.1, read as the reverse complement.
CGGTACGGGCGTCCGCGAGCCGGGTGGTGCTGGGCAAGCCGAGCGGTGTGTAGGTCAGGGACGTCTTGTAGCGGTCGTCGTCCGGCCCGCTGGAGCGTGCGTCCCGTACGGCGACGGGCTTGTCATTGCGCGGGTCGAGTTCATCGTCCGGGTTGAGGTAGTACTCGGTGTACGCGGTCCAGCACGAGTCCGCGTCGCGGCAGGCTGTGGTGGTGATGGCGTTGCCGCGGGCGTCGTGGCCGGTGATCGTGGCGTGCCCGTTGGGGTCGGTCACGGTGTGGACGAAGCCACCGGTGTCGTAGGTGTAGGTGGTCACCCCGCCTTCGGCGTCGGTGACCTGCGTGGGTCGCATGCCCTTGAGTGCGTCGTACGACGTACGGACCATGTGTCCGAGGGGGTCGGTCACTCCGATGGTGGCCGCCAGCGAGGAGAGTCCGGACCGCTCGCGTGACTGGAAGTGGTCGGCGACCTGGTCGGCCGACAGCGCCTTGCGGTAGATGGCTGCCTCGTCGATCTGCCCGGTGAACCGGTAGGTACCGCTGGGTACTCCCATCCACCCGGAGCTGGCGTACCCGGCGCCAAGATAGGCGTACGCCAGCCCCTGTTCGGAGATCGTGCCCGCCAGCGTGCCGACGAGCACACCGTCCAGATAGAGCGACTGAGTGGTACGGGCCCCGGTGAGCACTGCGTGGTGCCACTTGCCGTCGGTCACCGTCTGGGTGGATGTGATCGGCTTCGCGCCTGGATTGCCCGTCAGATACCACTCACCGCGGAGTTTGCCCGACTCGTCGATGTTGAGGGCGGGGCGCCAAGAGGTCGGCGTGGCGCCGAGTTCGGCGTTCTGGAATCCGAGCAGCACACCGGACTTCGTCGTGTTGAACCAGAGTTCGGCCGTGAGGTCCGTGGTGCCGGCCACCAGATTGCCCGGGACGGAGACCGCGCCGGACCCGGCAAGCTGGACCGCCTGCCCGTCGCCCGTGCCGAAGATGCCGGTGGTTCCTGCGGTCGCATTAACGTAGGTACCGTTGCCCTGAGCAGCGGTGACCTTGCTGACTGCGGTGGTCGCGCCCTTGTTCTCGTCCAGTGGCCAATACGCGGCCGGGGCGTCCCCGATGATCTCGCCTCGGTAGTGGGCACTGTCACCCGTGATCAGTGCGGACCGGGCCGCGAAATGCTTCTTCACCGTTGCCGCACTCATGGTCCGCTCGTACAGCGCGACCTCGTCCATCTGCCCGGTGAAGTGGTAGGTACCCGCGGCCACCCCCATCCAGCCGGAACTCGCGTAGCCCGCGCCGAGGTAGGCGTACGGCCTCCCCTGGTCGGATATGGTGCCGGCCATCGACCCGACCAGTTGACCGTCCAGGTAGAGGGACTGCGTATTCACCGCTCCGGACAGGACGACGTGGTGCCACTTGTTGTCGGTCACCGACTGGCTCGACGTGATCGGGTCCGCGCCAGGGTTGCCGGCCAGATACCACTCCCCGCGCAGCTTTCCGGCGGTGTCGATGTTCAGCACCGGCCGCCACGACGTGGGAGTCTCGCCCAGCTCCACGTCCTGCAGGCCCATCAGCACACCGGACTTGGCCGTCTTGAACCACAGCTCGACAGTGGGAGTGGTCGGGCTGGTCGGCAGATCGTTGGGCAACTGGACGTAGGAGTCGGCGCTCCCGTCGAAGCTGACGGCGGTGTCGTCACCGTCGGCAAAGACACCAGCTGTGCCCAGCGTGGTCCCGTCCCCGTAGGAGCCCTCCGATCCATCGCCGACCGCGCTGACGGCTTTGGATCCGGAGCGCTCCCCCAGCCGCCAGTAGCCCTCTGGTGCGAAGGCCCGCACCTCGTCGGCGTACCTGACCGAACCGGCTGAGTAGTCGGGGGCGGAGACCTTCCACGTCCCGCCATTGTCATCGGTGTGCTCGATGAGCCGGCCGGTGGCCGGGTCGTATGTCGCGGAGGCGTGGGTCCTGCCCGAGGGAAGGGTCACCTTGGTGATTCGGCCAGCGGTCTCCCGCGCGGTGTAGTGGTCCTTGACGGTCGCCGCGTCGAGGGGGCGTCCGTAGACCGCGACCTCGTCCATCGTTCCGCTGAAGCGGTGGGTGTCAGCCGCTACGCCCATCCAGCCCTCGTTGCCCCAGCCCGCGCCGAGGTATGCCTTCTGGTCTTCGCGCATGCTGACGGTCCCGGTCAGGCTTCCGACCTTGGCCCCGTCCAGGTAAAGGGTCTGCGCGGTGCCCTGGCTGGTCAGGACGGCGTGGTGCCAGGCATTGTCGGTGACTGCCGTCGGGGAGACGATCGGCTTCGTGCCGGCGTACTCCACCGTGTAGAACTGGCCGCGCAGCTTGCCGTCGGCGTCCACGTTGAGGAAGGGGCTGTACCGGGTCGGCTTCGATCCAATCTCGGCGTCCTGGAGAGTGGCGAGCACTCCGGGCTCGGTGGTCTTGAACCAGAGCTCGACCGTCAGGATGTCGGAGGTCTCCAGAGCTGCGTCGGGGAGTTCGACGACTGATTCCTGGCCGTCGAAGGAGGCAGCGGTGTCAGTCGTTCCCGTGAGCGCGGGAGCGGTGCCGAGGGTCACGTCACGGTAGAGGGCGTCGTTGAGGCCGTCGCGGGAGGGCGCGCTGCTGCTCGCGGTGGAGCCTTCCTCCTCGCCGAGCGGCCAGTACGACTGTGGGCCCGCGTCGAGAACCATGCTGTGGTACAGCGAACCGTTCTCATAGTCGTACCCGGTGCACTCGGTCGGGGACGAAGGCGGGCACACCTTCGTCAGCCGGTCGCCGGAGTAGCTGTACGTCCAGGTGAGTCCGGGGGAGCCTGCACCCACGGGGCTCGTGGTCACCGAGCTGATGCGGCCGCCGGTCCAGGTGAAGTGGAGCGAACGGCCCGAGAGCTTGTCGGAGACCACGCTCAGCGTGCGGTTGTCCGCTCCTCCGTAGGTCAGTGCCTGGACGCGGCCGGCGCTGTCGGTGACGGAGGTCAGCAGTCCCGAGCTGTCGAACCTGGCTGTCGTGCCTCCGCGTTGGCGCATGGTCCAGCCGGTCGAGTCCGCGACGAGGTCCGTGGTGCTGCCGGAGGGGCCCGCGAGCGTGCCGTCCGGATTGCTGCCGAAGCGCACCTGCGACCCGTCCGCCCGGGTGACCACCACGGTGTTGCCCACGGTCTCCTGGACCAGTCGCATGTCCCAACGCGTCGACCAGCCGACGCCGAAGGCGTTGGTCCGGCGCGGGTCCAATGAGTTGTAGGTACGAGTGACGGAGAGCTCCGGTCCGACGGTCGGCATCGCCGCGTCGGTCGCCGCAGTCACATAGTTGCCGGAGCGGGCGCCGATCTCACTCGTGCCGTCCGCGCCACCGAGGTGACTGGTCACCGCGGGCTGCGGGACGGATGTGGTGAAGACAGAGGCGTGCGGCTGGGACGAGGTCGCACTGCCGTCGTAGACATATGCGTACCAGGCGTAGGTCTTGCCCCAGGACAGCCATCCTGCCGGGACCGTCCACTGCTGCTTGGTGCTCCGCGTCCCCTTGCGGCAGTTCTTACGAGTGTCGCTGCCCTCGATCTCGCACACTTCGAAGGTGAAATTGAGGGTCGACGCCGGGTAGCGGTCGGCGTCCTTGCCGTTCGCCCAGAGGGCCGGAGTGAGGGAGTCCACGGGGGTGCCGCTCGCGGGAGCCTCGGCAGTGAGCACCGGCGGTATGTTGACCGCGGAGATCTGGACGGCCGCCCCCGGCACCCCTGCCGTGGTGAAGCGGGAGACGCCGAGATCCGTCATCGTCCACTCGATGGTGTAGGTAGCAGGCGTCAAGGGTGCAATCTTGGCGTCCAGCGTCACGCTCTCTCCGGGCGAGATGTCGCTCGGCATGAGCGTGTAAGCAATCTTCGAGCTATCGGTGATCTCCGTGCCGGAAGCGTTGTACAGGTTGTACCGGAGCCTGTAGTCGCCTCCCTTGGGCCACGTCGCCTGCCCCCGGTTGGTGACGGTGACTTTCATCGACCCCTGGGTGGTGGCGGTGACCGGCGCGGTGAAGGCACCGAGGGTGTAGGTCGCCCCGTACGGCGTCCACGTGACGTCCAGGCTCGGCTTCCCGTTGGGGTAGTCGTCCGAACCGAACTGCTTCCAGCCCTTGGAGTCGGACGTCGATGCCTTGACGGCCAGCCCGTAGTTCTTCTTACGGCCGTGTGTCCAGTCGTCCACCAGTTTGCGTCCGGCGGAACCCAGCTTGATGGACTCCCACTTGGCACCACCACACGGGTAAGCGGTCTGCCCCTCCGGGCGCCAGCCGTGCGCGAAGCTCTTCGAGGCGAGAGCAGAACCCGTCGACGGCCCGGGGTACTTGGTCGTGGTCGACTCAGCCCAGTTCGACGTGATCGGGTGGACCGTCACGGGCCTGGCCGTACACGAGTAGGAGTACGTGTTGTACAGGGCCAGGCTGGTGTTGACCACCCAGGCGTTCTTGAGAGTGGTCTCCAGGCCCGAGAAGCGCAGGAAAGCAGCCGCCTTGTGCCCGCCTGCGTCGTAGGTGCCGGTCTTCAGCACGGTGTCACTGGAGAAGTTCTGGTTGTACGGGGACTGCACGTACGTCCCTGAAGTCGCGTCCACTGACTTCAGGGACGGGTCCACCCGTACGGGGAAGACACGCTCCGGGGCCTGCAGCCACTCCTGGTCCAAGGTCACCACGAGGACCTGCTGCCCTGCCTCCTCCGCAAGACTGAACGTCACGCCCGAGGAGATCTCACCCTGGGCGGAGTTCTCGGCATGACGGGAATCCTCCATCCAGCCGGCCGGCATCCACGCCCGCTCGACGCCCTCGGAGTCGGTGAAGGACACACCGCCGTGCTCGGCAATGCGAGCGGTCAATCCTTGTACATGGAGGGGGAAACGCCACGTCGACGGGGCGTCCTTACTCCGGAGGACCATGGTCTCCTTGAACGACCCGCTACCGGCTACGAACTCCAGGTCTGCATCGCCACGCACCTCGGGATACGTGATGACACTGCCCTCGACCTGCCCCTCGGACTCCTGCGCGCCCTCCAGGCCGTAGCCAACCGACAGGCCATCGCCCAGCCCCATCGTCACCACGGGTCCGGCCGCGGCGTCGGCTGCGAAGTCGAGCGGCGCCTCCGTGGTACTCGTCTGCCAGCCCGGGCCCTGGTCGCTCCCACTCATCGTGTGCGAACCAGGTGCGTCCACGGTCACGAGGGAAGAGTCGACCTTCTGCCACTCGCCCTGGCCGTCCAGGAAGTTGACCTGCTCGTTGTAGAAGCGGGTGGTGTACGTGCCGTCCTCGTTAAGGAACGTGGACTCCCGCTCCTTGCGCTCGCCCTTCACCTCGGCACTGCGCTCGGGGTCGAAGCCCGCAGGCGTCACAGGGTTTGGAGTCTCCACTTCCGCCGTCGACCCCGGAGGGGGCATCGTCACCTCACGATCCAACTGTGGCTCTGATACGGCGCCTTCTGCGGGGAGTTCACCCGGCGCATCCACCGCGTTACCTCGCCCACCGGTGGCCGCCGCGTCCGTGGCGTCGGTGGAGGCCCTGTGGCTGCGCCCGGCGGCCGAACCCCAACCCTGGTCCGGCCGGAACACCGGTTCGGTGACGTGTTCAACTTGATCTGCGACCCAGCCACCTTGGTCAACGTCGCTCGGGTAGCTGAAGATCGTTTATGATCTCGATCTTGTGCCGAGAGATCACATAGTTGGTGAGACGTACCCGGAGCGGATCCGGATG
>NZ_JBHVCT010000094.1:0-22250 GCF_042803195.1 Streptomyces sp. NPDC057428 | reverse complement strand
CGTGCGCACCCAGGAGGTGCGCACGGGCGGTTCGCGCTGACGGGTCCTGATCCGGCGACGCGTCAGTGAGGCGCTGGAGCCGAGGAGTCGGCCCGGCTGCCGGCGGGCCCGGGATCGCGACCGGGCTCCATGTCCGTGTCTGTGTCGACTGTTTCCCCGTACGACATGGCGGCTTCCCGCCTGCGTGCCTGTGCCGCTTCGCGCGCGCGGTGCGCAGCGGTGACTGCGTCCACTCCGCGAACCACCAGACGGCGGCCACCAGGGAAGCCCACAGCAGCCCGCCCAGGACCGCGCTCGGCCAGGGTGCATCCTCGGCCACCCGCTCCACCGCGGTCAGCACCACCCAGCCGCTGAGCAGCACGGTCAGAACTCGTACGCGCCTATGCCTGAACATTCCTGGCGGCTACCCGGGCCGGAGACGATCACGCGGCGGAGACCCGAGAACAACCCTTTCGTTCGTTCGGAAATCCTCGTGCAGGAGGCCCTGACCCGGCTCGTGCGCGGCCGGACCGTCTTCGTCATCGCGCACCGGCTGTACACGATCCAGGGGCCGACCGTGTCGTGGCCCTGCGGGGCGGCCGTATCGCCGAAGTGGGCACGCACCAGCAACTGCTGTTCAGGGACGGCGTGTACGTGGGATTCCGGCCCGCCCGGGCGAGATGACACAGCCCGCCGGTGGCGCGACCGCTCAGTCGGCCGGCGGCCGCACGATCGTGAACACCGCGCCCTCCGGGTCGGCCACCGTGGCCAGCCGTCCGCTCGGCGTGTCCCTCGGCGGACGCAGTACGCGCCCGCCCAGTTCGCTCACGCGCGCCGCGGTCTCATCGGTGTCGGCGACCTGGAAGTACGTCATCCAGTGCGGCCCGCGGTCGCGCGGCAGCCCGTGCCCCACGCCGTGCAGGGCCGCGACCGGGCGGCCCCGCAGGTGCAGTGTCTGGTAGTCGAAGTCGGCCGACACGACCGCATCGGTCTCGAAGCCGAACACCGCCTGGTAGAACTTGGCGACCGACGCGGTCTCCCGGGTCACCAGTTCGTTCCACACGGGTGTGCCGGGAGTGTCCGCCAGAGCCGTACCGAGGTGCTCCGTCGCCTGCCAGATGCCGAACACAGCTCCGCCGGGGTCCGACGCGATCGCCAGACGGCCCGCACTGCCCGCGACGATGGGGCCGACCGCCACCGTCCCGCCGCAGCACCGGATCGCCTCCGCCGTGGCGTCCGCGTCCTCCGTGGCGAGATAGGTCGTCCACGCGATCGGGAGGTGCCGGTCCGGCGGTAGCTGCCCGATACCCGCGACCTCCTTGCCCTGCAGCAGCGCCCGTACGTACGGCCCCAACTGCTCGGGCCCCGGCCGGAACTCCCAGCCGAACAACTGACCGTAGAAGTCCTGGGTCGCGGACAGGTCGTGCACGATCAGACTCACCCAGCACGGTGCTCCGGGAGTGCGCCGGGCGGCAGCCTCGGTCATCTTCTTCTCTCTCCTCGTACCATCGGGGTCGGCGTACGGGGGGACGGGGCCTGCCCGACGTCCAGCGGTACGGATACGGGTGCGTACGCTCCGTGCAGATGCTCGCACCACTGAGCCGCCGAGGCACCCCGGCCGCGCCGCGTTTTCCGGCTTCCGCTCGCCGAGTTGAACGTTTTGTTGCTAAAAGTCCGCTTCGTGGAGGCGGCGTCGAGGGCGGTCACTGCGCGAGGATGGCACCCATGAAGCCCATCATCACCGCATCCGAATACCTGAGCGTGTCGGCCGGGCCGCGGCCGCCGGTGCTCCTCGACGTCCGCTGGCAGCTCGGCGGACCGCACGGCCTCGCGGATTACGAGGCCGGGCACATCCCGGGCGCGGTGTTCGTCGACCTCGACGTCGAACTCGCCGGCCCGGAGGGCCGCGGCGGCCGTCACCCCCTGCCGGACCCGGAAGCCTTCGGAGCCGTCATGCGGCGCGCGGGCGTGGGAGGCGAGAGTCCCGTAGTGGTGTACGACGGCGGGCTGGGCTGGGCCGCCGCCCGCGCCTGGTGGCTGCTGCGCTGGACCGGCCACCCCGATGTCCGTGTGCTGGACGGGGGGCTTGCGGCGTGGACGGGCGAGCTCACCACCGCGATTCCGAAGCCCGCCGAGGGCGACTTCCGGCCCGCACCGGGTGCGCTCGGCCTGCTGGACGCCGACGGTGCCGCCGGGCTCGCGCGCTCCGGGCTCCTGCTCGACGCGCGGGCGGCGGAGCGTTACCGGGGCGATGTCGAGCCCATCGACCGTGTGGGCGGGCACATCCCGGGTGCGGTCTCCGCCCCGACCACCCAGAACGTCGACGAGGACGGGCGGTTCCTGCCGGCCGGGTCGCTGGCCTCCCGCTTCGCGGCCCTGGGTGCCGACGGGGCCACCGAGGTCGGCGTCTACTGCGGCTCGGGTGTCTCGGGCGCCCATGAGGTGCTTGCGCTGGAGATCGCGGGACACCGAGCCGCCCTCTACGCCGGTTCCTGGTCGGAATGGTCCGCGGACGAGTCCCGGCCGGTCGCCACGGGACCCGACCCCCGCTGACGCTGCCGCCTGCCCCGAGGCGTGAGGGCCCGTGTGCCACTGCGCACGGGCCCTCCTCATGCCGTCGGTGTCCGGACCGGTCCTCAGTCCTGCTTCTTCCGCCGCGTGCCGAAGACGATCTCGTCCCAGCTCGGCACCGCCGCCCGGCGCCCGGGGCGTACCCCGTCGGCCTCGGCCTGGCGGTCCGTGGTGCCGGTCAGCCGGTCCCGGTGCCCGGCCACCGCGCGCGGCATCAGCACATCGGCGTAGGCGGAACCGGCGCCCGCAGCCGCGGCCGGGGGCTCGTCCGCCTCGGGCTCCTGTTGCGGCGCGGGTTCGAGTGCGGGCGGCTCGGGCTGCGAGGGGCGCTCGGGCACCACCATGTCGCCGCGGAAGCTCGGTACCGCTTCCAGGAGGCTCGTCAGCGAGTCGCGCTCGCCCGCGGAGACGCTGCCGAGGCGTTCTTCCGGTTCCGCGGCCGGAGGGGCGGGCCGCTCGATCTGACGGTCCAGCGCACGATCCAGCGGCCGGTCGCGCGGGAGGCGGGCGATCCGGGGCACGAACGGGAAGCTGGGCTCGGGGGCCGCGACGTCGTCCGTCTCGCCGATCAGCGAGCGCGCCTCCTCGTCCACGGCCTGGACCAGCCGCCGGGGCGGGTCGTAGGTCCAGCTCGCGGAGTGTGGTTCGCTCGCGACGCGGTACACGAGGAGGACTTCCCAGGTGCCGTCGTCCCGGCGCCAGGAGTCCCACTGGACGGTCTCGCGGTCGGCGCCGCGCAGCAGCAGGCGCTCCTGTACCGCGTCGCCGAGCTGGGGTCCGGTGTTCTCGCCGGGACGGCGTACGGGAGTCTTCCGGGCCCGCTCGGCCATGAAGGCACGCTCCGCGAGTACGGGACCCTCGAAGCGGCGCACCCGGTCGACCGGGATGCCGGCGAACTGCGCGACCTCCTCGGCGGAGGCACCGGCGCGTATCCGCGCCTGGATGTCGCGGGGGCGGAGATGGCTCTCCACCTCGATCTCGATCTGGCCCAGGCGTGCGCGGTCGTTGCGCACGGCGGCACGCAGCCGCTCATCGATCGGAAGCGTGTACTCCGTGCTGTCCGCAGCCTTGAGCACCAGTCGTGTGCCGTCGTTTGAGACGGCCACGACACGCAGTTCGGGCATGGGAACCTCCCGGGTGGTGCCTGCCGACGTCACGTGCGTCGCTGCTTCCGCTAGTCGAGTGTGACCTGCCCGGGTTCAGCCTGCCACAACCTTGCCAAGTTACCCGGCGTGTCGGGCCTTGGCCCTGGAACGTCACGATGGCACGGTTACCTGTTGCGACGCGTAGCGACCGAATCGTCGCTCCGTGTAGCAGGCGCCCGTGCGATGCCGCGGCGCCGCCGGTTCGAGTGCCGTTTTCGGCTCCCTCCCGTAGGTCCGGCCACCCATGCGGGAGTCCGGCCCCAGGGCTCGTCACAGTACTCCATTCGGGCCACGCGGGTGGACCGGCGCGCCGCCGAAGTTCTCGCCGGGCACGGGTGTTGGGTTACCCCGTTCTCGGCGGTATGCCCGCGATGCGTGTGCTGCTTCACAGAAACTCCAGAATCGGAACTATCTGATTCGCTCATATGTCCTTTCCTGGTGCAAGGTGGGGTAGTTGTCGAGCAGGGGCTGATCATGGTTCAGAAGCCGCAGAGTGATGCGGAACATAAGGAAAGGCGCATAGATCTGAGCCTGCCGCAGGTTGCAGGCAGCGCCGTCGCAGCGGTCGCGGCGGCGGTCATGGCCTCACAACTCGGCGTGTACGGAACCATCGCGGGCGCCGGCGTGATGAGCGTGGTGGCCACCTGCGGAGGATCGGTCTTCCAGCACTTCTTCCGCCGCACCGGCGAACAGATCCGTGAAGTCACCGTCCAGGTGAAACATCCGGCGGGCCGTCAGGTGACGGTGCGCACCAAGGAGACGTCACCCGCGTCGCAGTGGCCGCGGGACGAGGCGACCACCGTCCTGCCCGGCGTGACGGAGTCCGACGCCGACCGCACCCGGCCGCTCCGCCGGGTGCGGCCCGGCGACGGCGGTCCGGTGACGGACGCGGCCCGCCTCGGGGCGCTCCCCGGAGACCTCTATTCCGAGGCCCGCACCCACGGCACCCGCGTCCGGGGCTGGAAGCGCCCGGCCCTCGCGGCGACCGGTGTGTTCGTGCTCTCGATGGCCGGCATCACGGTGTACGAGGCGGCCTCCGGCCATGACCTCGGCGGCAACGGGGGGACGACCGTGGGCTCGGTCGTCCGGGGCGAGTCCGGCGGTGGGGTGAAGTCCCCCGAACCTTCCACCGGAACCCGGCAGGACGGCGACGGGGGTAACGGGCGCCGGCCGGACACGGGAGGTGCCACGACGCCGGGCGCGGACTCCGGCGACGGACAGAGCGCGCTGCCCGACCCGTCCGAGGGCGGCGGTGCGACCGACGAACCGGCTCCCACGCCTTCGGCATCCGAGAACCCCACCACGCCGCAGAGCACGCCGTCCGCCCCCGGCACACCGTCCGCACCGGCCACGACCGGAGCCGGCGACGCCGCCGGTCAGCAGGACGGTGCGGCGTCCGAGGGGGACGCAGGCCGGTGAACCCGTCCCGCCCGTGCTCCCGGACCTCGCACGTCAGTCGCCGAGCACGCGGCGCAGGTAGTCGTTGGCGAACAGCCGGCCCGGATCGAGCCGGTCGCGTACGGCGGTGAACTCACCGAAGCGCGGATAGGCCCCGGCCAGATATGCGGCGTCCCGGGTGTGGATCTTGCCCCAGTGCGGGCGGCCGTCGTACCCGGTCATGATCCGTTCGACGGCGGTGAAGTACGACTGGTACGGCGTGCCCCGGTACAGGTGCACCGCGATGTACGCGCTGTCCCGGCCCGAGGCCGTGGAGAGCGCTATGTCGTCCGCGGGCGCCGTGCGGACCTCCACCGGGAAACCGATGCGCAGCGGCGAGCGGTCCACCATGGCCTTGAGCTCCCGCAACGCCTCGACGGCGGCCTCGCGCGGCAGGGCGTACTCCATCTCGACGAAGCGCACCCGCCGGGGGCTGGTGAACACCTTGTACGGGATGTCGGTGTAGGTACGGGCCGACAGGGCGCGGCTGGAGATCTTCGCGAGGGCGGGGATGGTCCGGGGCACCGCCCGGCCGACCGTGCACGCGACCTGGAAGATCCCGTTGGAGAGCAGCTCGTCCTCGACCCAGCCCCTGACCCGTCCGGGCGGAGCGGCGGGGCCGGCGCTGCGGTTGTTGCGCTTGGTGTTGCAGTTGCCCGTGTGCGGGAACCAGTAGAACTCGAAGTGCTCGTTCTCGGTGACCAGCTCGTCGAAGTCGGTCGTGACGCGGTCGAAGGTCATCGGTTCCTCGCGGGCGGTCAGCAGGAAGACCGGCTCCACCGCGAAGGTGACCGCGGTGACCACGCCGAGTGCGCCCAGGCCGATCCGGGCAGCCGCGAAGACGTCGGGCCGCTCGTCGGCCGAGCAGCGCAGCACCGAGCCGTCGGCCGTGAGCAGTTCGAGCGCCCGGATCTGCGCCGAGACCGACGCCGAGTCGCGTCCGGTGCCGTGGGTCCCCGTGGAGGTGGCCCCGGCGACCGTCTGCTCCATGATGTCGCCCATGTTCGTGAGGGAGAGCCCCTCGCGGGCGAGCGCGGCGTTGAGGCGCTTCAGCGGGGTACCTGCCTCGACCGTCACCGTCATCGTCCCACGGTCGATGTCCCGGATGCCGGTGAGCAGGTCCGGGCGTACGAGGACGCCGTCCGTCGCCGCGGCCGCGGTGAACGAATGCCCCGTGCCGGCCGGCTTCACGGTCAGGCCGTCCTCGGACGCCCGGCGGAGGACGTCCGCCAGCTCGTCGACCGATGCGGGGGACTCCACGCGCGCCGGCCGGGCGGTGACATTGCCCGCCCAGTTACGCCACGTGCTCGCCGTCCGTGCGTAGGTGTCGGTCATCTTCCCCGCGCCCTCCCGTAGGAACCGGCTCCGCGAGCCGGCGATACCCCAGGAACGCCACCGCGGCCGCGAGCGCCCCCGCTGCGACGGGCACCACGTACCCCGACTCGGCCCCCGAAACGTCGACCACCCAGCCTGCGGCAGAGGAGCCGAGCGCCACCCCGACCGCGAGTCCCGTGCTGGTCCAGGTCATGCCCTCGGTCAGCTTCGTGCGCGGTACGTGCTGCTCGACGAGGGCCATCGTGGTGACCATCGTCGGTGCGATGGCGAGGCCCGCGGCGAAGAGCGCCACGGCCAGGAACGGCAGGCTCCCGGCCAGTTGGAGGGGGATCATACTCACGGCCATCGCGCACACCCCCACCAGCCACCGGGTGGCCGGCTTCCCCTTGACGTGGACCAGGCCGAAGACCGCCCCGGCGAGGCAGGATCCCAGGGCGTAGACCGCGAGCACGAGACTGGCCGCCGCCTTGTGGCCGCGCTCCTCCGCGAAGGCCACCGTCACCACGTCCACGGCCCCGAAGATCGCGCCCGTGGCGACGAACGTGAGCACCAGCACCTGGAGACCCGACGAGCTGAGGGCCGAGCCGCCTGTGTGGTGCTCCTTCGGGTGCGGCGTGGGCTCCGTGGCGCGCTGCGCCGTCAGCCAGAACACACCCACCACCAGGAACCCGCCGGCCAGCAGGGGGCCCGCCTCCGGGAACCAGGCGGTCGACAGACCGATGGAGATGATGGGGCCGAAGATGAAGCACGCCTCGTCGACGATCGACTCCCACGAGTACGCCGTGTGCAGCTGCCGCACCGACCCCCGGTAGATCTCGGCCCAGCGTGACCGGACCATCGACCCCACGCTCGGGACGCAGCCCGCGCCGGCGGCGAAGACGAAGAGCGTCCAGTCGGGCAGCCGCTGCTGCGCACAGATCAGCAGCCCGGCAACGGAGGCGACGGCGAACAGGGTGGCGGGGCGCAGGACACGGCGCTGCCCGTACCGGTCGACCAGCCTGGACACCTGCGGCCCCATGGCCGCCGCCGCGAGGGCCAGCGTCGCGGAGAGCGCGCCCGCCAGCCCGTAGCGGCCGGTGAGCTGGGACACCATGGTGACCACGCCGATCCCCATCATGGCCAGCGGCATCCGTCCGAGAAATCCGGCGGCCGAGAAGGCCCGGCTCCCCGGGGCGGAGAAGATGGCGCGGTAGGGGCTGGGCAAGGGGTGCTCCGATGAAGCCTGTCAGGTGTGCAGATGCCTGACACAGCTTACGGTCGGCCACCGGCACCCGGCGCCGGCCGATGTCGGGTGCCGCACTGCCGGAGCAGGGTGGCAGGATCGGGTACATGTCCGATCTGCGTGATCCAGCTCCGTACGACGCCCTGCTCCTGCTCTCCTTCGGAGGTCCCGAAGGCCCCGACGACGTGGTCCCGTTCCTGGCGAACGTGACACGCGGCCGGGGCATCCCCGAGGAACGGCTCAAGGAAGTCGGCAAGCACTACTTCCTCTTCGGCGGCGTGAGCCCGATCAACGCGCAGAACAGGGCGCTGCTCGAGGCCCTGCGCAAGGACTTCGCGGAACACGGCCTGCAGCTCCCGGTCTACTGGGGCAACCGCAACTGGGCCCCCTACCTCACGGACACCCTCCGCGAGATGGTCACCGACGGGCACCGCCGGATCGCCGTGCTGGCCACCAGCGCCTACGCCTCGTACTCCGGGTGCCGTCAGTACCGCGAGAACCTGGCCGAGTCGCTGGCCGTGCTGGCGGCCGAGGGGCTCGCGGTGCCCCGGGTCGACAAGCTGCGCCACTACTTCAACCACCCCGGCTTCCTGCGGCCGATGGTGGACGGTGTGCTCGCCTCGCTGGCCGACCTCCCCGAGGACGTCAGGGCGGGCGCGCACCTCGCGTTCACCACCCACTCCGTCCCGACGGCCGCAGCCGACACCTCGGGGCCGGTGGAGACCCACGGAGACGGCGGTTCCTACGTGGCCGAGCACCTGGAGGTCGCACGGCTGATCGTCGAGGCCGTCCGCGAGGAGACGGGAGTCGAGTACCCGTGGCAACTCGTCTACCAGTCGCGCAGCGGCGCGCCGCACATCCCGTGGCTGGAGCCCGACATCTGCGACCACCTGGAGACGCTTCACGGTGACGGGGTGCCGGCGGTCGTCATGGCCCCCATCGGGTTCGTCTCGGACCACATGGAGGTGCTGTACGACCTCGACACCGAGGCGACGGCGAAGGCCGCCGAGCTCGGGCTGCCGGTCCGCAGGTCCGCGACGGTCGGCGCCGACCCCAGGTTCGCGGCAACTGTGCGCGAGCTCCTCCTGGAGCGGGCCGCCACCGAACAGGACCGCCCGGCCGAGCGGTGCGCACTGGGCGCGCTGGGGCCCTCGCACGACCTCTGCCCCGTCGGGTGCTGCCCGGCCAGGACCCCCAAGCCGGCCGCGGCCGGCGCCGACAGCCCGTTCTAGCAGCCGGCCGGGCGCCGCCCTCCCGCCGAGAGGGCTCCGGCGGCCCGTCCGTGCCCCGCGACACCCACGTCTGGAGCGTTGTGAACGACCCCCTCCTGTCCGAACTGCTCGACCTCGCCCTCGAAGCGGGCCGCCGGGCCGGCGCCCTGCTCCGCGACGGCCGTCCCGCCGACCTGGGGGTGGCCGCGACCAAGTCCAGCCCCATCGACGTCGTCACCGAGATGGACATCCGGGCGGAGAAGCTGATCACCGGCTACCTCTCCGAGCACCGCCCCGCCGACGGCTTCCTCGGCGAGGAGGGAGCCAGCGCCGAAGGCACCAGCGGCATCCGCTGGGTCATCGACCCCCTCGACGGCACGGTGAACTACCTCTACGGCCTGCCGACCTGGTCCGTGTCCATCGCAGCCGAACGCGACGGCGAGCGGGTCGTCGGGGTCGTGGAGGCCCCGATGCGCCGCGAGACGTTCCACGCGGTCCTCGGCCGGGGCGCGTACGGCAACGGCGAGGCGCTGCACTGCCGCCCCGCGGCCCCCCTCGACCAGGCCCTGGTGTCCACCGGCTTCAACTACGTCACCGAGGTCCGCACGCATCAGGCCGCCGTGGCGCAGCGGCTGATTCCCAGGCTGCGGGACATCCGGCGCGGCGGATCGGCGGCCATCGAGCTCTGCGACGTCGCAGCCGGCCGCCTCGACGGCTACTACGAGCGCGGACTGCACCCCTGGGACGTGGCGGCCGGCGACCTCATCGCCCGGGAGGCCGGCGCGCTCACCGGAGGACGGCCCGGCCTGCCCGCGGACGGGGACCTGACGGTCGCGGCGACACCCGGTGTCTTCGAGCCGCTGCAGGCGCTCCTGGAGGATCTCGGCGCCTGGCACGACTGACACGCGGCTCTCCGGCGCCCCTGGAGGCCCACCGGAGGGCGCTGGTACGACGGGAGGGCCCGGAGAGCCATGACGGCTCTCCGGGCCCTCCCGTAGCGGCTCAGACGCTTGTGGCGCCGATTTCCACGCCGTGCTCGGCGGCCAGGCGGTGCAGGTCGTCGAGCTCTCCCTGTTCGACGTCCGCGAGGAAGTCGTCGCCCGTCTCGCGAGCCATCGTGAGGTCGGACTCGGTGGTCTTGATTCGTTGCAGCAGACCTGCGGTGAAAGCGTCCATGGAGCGCCCCCTCATCGTGGGTCGGTGGCACGGGGGTGTGCCCGGTGGTCCCCCGGCACGGAGGCCGGGGCGCGGGTGATCACGCAGTCCCTCTGGAAGCAGGACGGGCTGTGGTGGTACGCCACACACATGGCGTGATCGCGGGTGTGAGGTCGTCCTCCCCCCGCCCAGCCTCAGAGAAACCTCAACTGCCCGGGAAATCCGTTCAATTCCCCGGAGGTCCGGCCCGGACGCGTCGTCTTACCGCCGGTTTATGGCTGTTGAAGGCAGGATGGACACGCACAGTCGGTACCGCTGACGTGCTGCGAGCGGCCGTGTCGAAGGCCGCTCGCCGTATTTCCGGAGAACTAGGGAAGGACTGCGCCGTGCGCGTACTCGTCGTCGAGGACGAGCAGCTGCTCGCCGATGCGGTTGCCACCGGACTGCGCCGGGAGGCCATGGCCGTGGACGTCGTCTACGACGGAGCGGCCGCCCTCGAGCGGGTCGGGGTCAACGACTACGACGTCGTCGTGCTGGACCGGGACCTCCCGCTCGTGCACGGCGACGACGTCTGCCGCAAGATCGTCGAGCTCGGCATGCCCACCCGGGTGCTCATGCTCACCGCGTCCGGTGACGTCAGCGACCGGGTCGAGGGCCTGGAGCTCGGAGCGGACGACTACCTCCCCAAGCCGTTCGCCTTCAGCGAGCTGACCGCCCGCGTACGCGCCCTGGGGCGCCGTACGACGGTCGCGCTGCCGCCCGTGCTGGAGCGGGCCGGCATCAAGCTCGACCCCAACCGCCGCGAGGTCTTCCGGGACGACCAGGAGATCCAGCTCGCCCCGAAGGAGTTCGCCGTCCTCGAGGTCCTGATGCGCAGCGAAGGCGCGGTCGTGTCGGCGGAACAGCTGCTCGAGAAGGCCTGGGACGAGAACACCGACCCGTTCACCAACGTGGTCCGGGTGACGGTCATGACCCTGCGCCGCAAGCTAGGTGAGCCCGCGGTCATCGTGACGGTCCCCGGCTCCGGATACCGGATCTGAGGGCGTGATGGCAGCATCCCCGGGCCCTGTCGCGGCGCCCCCGAAACCGACCTGGGAGCCGAAGCCGCAGGAAGCCACCTACCCGTGGCTGCGTCCGACCATCCGGATACGGCTCACGCTCCTGTACGGCGGAATGTTCCTGATCGCGGGCATCCTGCTGCTCTCGATCATCTACATGCTGGCCGCCCAGGCCCTGCACGACGCGGGCGGCGGGCTGGTGTTCCAGGTGTCCGGCACGAACGTCCGGATCTCCAGCGACACCTGTCCGCAGCTCGGTTCCGCGCTGAACAACAACCAGCTCAACGAGGCGATCAAGGACTGCACCGCGGCGCAGCGGCAGCATGCCCTGGACAGTCTCCTGAACAGGGCGCTCCTGGCCCTCGTCGGCCTCAGCATCATCGCCTTCGCTTTCGGCTACGCCATGGCCGGCCGGGTCCTGTCCCCGCTGGGCCGGATCACGCGCACCGCCCGGAGGGTCGCCGGCACGGACCTGACCCGCCGGATCGAGCTGGACGGCCCGGACGACGAGCTGAAGGAGCTCGCCGACACCTTCGACGAGATGCTCGACCGCCTGGAGCGGGCCTTCACGGCGCAGCAGCGGTTCGTCGGGAACGCCTCGCACGAACTGCGCACACCGCTCGCCATCAACCGCACCCTCCTGGAGGTCCACCTCTCGGACCCGGGGGCGCCCATGGAGCTCCAGCAGCTGGGCAAGACGCTCCTGGCCACCAACGAGCGAAGTGAGCAGCTCGTGGAGGGCCTGCTCCTGCTCGCCCGCAGCGACAACCAGATCGTGGAGCGCAAACCCGTGGACCTGGCCGAGGTGGCCGACCGTGCCATCGACCAGGCCAGGTCGGAGGCGGCGGAGAAGGGCGTGGAGATCCGGGGTGAGCGCGTGCCGGCGGTCGTCCAGGGCAACGGCGTCCTCCTGGAGCGCATCGCGCTCAACCTCGTGCAGAACGCTGTGCGCTACAACGTCGCGGACGGCGGCTGGGTGGAAGTCACCACCGAACTCCAGCACGGACAGGCGCTCCTCCTGGTCACGAACACCGGACCCGTCGTGCCGGCGTACGAGATCGACAACCTCTTCGAGCCGTTCAGGAGGCTGCGCACC
This sequence comes from Streptomyces sp. NPDC057428, assembly GCF_042803195.1. Classification (NCBI taxonomy): domain Bacteria; kingdom Bacillati; phylum Actinomycetota; class Actinomycetes; order Kitasatosporales; family Streptomycetaceae; genus Streptomyces; species Streptomyces sp. NPDC057428. The sequence goes on along the minus strand of NZ_JBHVCT010000094.1, from coordinate 10,041 downwards.
GAGCGGACCGGGAGCGACAAGGGTGTCGGACTCGGCCTGTCGATCGCGCGATCCGTCGCGCGGGCGCACGGAGGCCGTATCATCGCGGAGCCCCGCGAGGGCGGTGGTCTCGTGATGCGCGTCACCCTGCCGGTCTGAGAGGCTTCACGACGTGAGGCCGGATTGGATCGCTCTGTTCGCTTTGGGCGGAATTCTCGAACTCTGTTCGCGTTCTGTCCTTGTGTGATCGATCACAAGAGCAAATTTAGGTACCTCTACTCTCCGTGATCACAACTCTCCCCGAAAGTCTGGAAACGTCCGGGTTTCCGGGGGGTGATATCACGGGAAGTACACGGGGTGGCGCCCGTGAACTGCAGCAATCGGACCGTGTACGGTCCCCATCGCCACCCAAGCTGATCGCTCACGAGAGATCCGGTTGGGTGTCGATTGAGTAACAGACCTTGATGTGAGGCAAAATCTCCGCCTCAGGTCGGGCACAAGTCCGGCCTCTCACGCGTTACGTGCGCTGAGACACCGCAGACACCCATGAGGGGGAGAGCGACATGGCAACGGATTACGACACCCCACGGAAGACCGACGACGACGTCGATCAGGACAGCCTCGAAGAGCTCAAGGCTCGTCGGAGCGACAAGACGGCATCCGCCGTCGACGTGGACGAGTTCGACGCGGCTGAAGGACTGGAGCTGCCCGGCGCAGACCTGTCCAACGAAGAGCTGGCCGTGCGGGTTCTGCCCAAGCAGGCCGATGAGTTCACCTGCATGAGCTGCTTCCTGGTGCACCACCGCAGCCAGCTGGCGCGCGAGAAGAACGGTCAGCCCATCTGCCGCGACTGCGACTGAGGGAACCGGCCGTGGCAGGCGACACACCGTTTAGGAAGCGGCGCTTGCGGCGCACGAAGTCGTCGGAGGCGCAACAGGGCGGCACGGGCTTGGCGCAGGGTGGGAACCCCACCGCCGAGTACCAGGCCGCCCTGCCGCCCTTCCCCGGCACATCTGACGAGCGAGGCCGTCCGGCCTCGCTCGAAGCTGTACGGGCGGCGGGCTCGGCACACGGGCCCGGGCAGGACGGACCGGGGCCGCCCCCGGAGGAGTCCGGCCGTCTGAACTCACTGAAACGGGGCGTGCTGAGGAGCCGGGCGAGCGTCCGGGCCGCGCTCGGCATGGTGGCCGACCGGATCATCGACACGGCACCCCGCGTCCCCGTGCGGGACCTCGCCACCCTGCGCGGACAATTCCCGGGGCTCGGCCCCGAAGAACTCGCCGACAAGCTCGTCGCGGGTGCGTGCAACGCCACCGCGACCGTCGGCGCGGGCATCGGGGCGGCGGCGATGATGCCCGTCCCGCCCGCCATGCTGGCCGAACTCGCCGCGGAGATCACCGGCGTGGCCGCCGTCGAGATGAAGCTCGTCGCCGAGCTCCACGAGGTCTACGGCCGACGGCCCCCGGGCAACCTCGGGCAGCGCAGCACCGCCTACCTCACGTCCTGGACGGAGGAGCGCGGCATCGACGTCTCACGCCCCACCACGCTCAACGCCGCACTCGGCGGCCAGATGAAGCGTGAACTGCGCCAGCAGATCATGAAGCGCACGGTGCGCGACCTGCCCAACCTCATTCCGTTCATGATCGGAGCCGTGGTCGGCGCGATGATGAACCGACGGGACACCAGAAAGCTCGCCGACCGGGTCAGGGACGACCTGCGGCGCCATCAGGTCCCCTGGGACCGTCTTCCGGAGCTTCCCCCGCTGGAACAGCCCGTGCGGCCCGCCGAGGAGCTGCCCAAGGGCTTGGACGGCCCCGGCATCTGACCGCTCAGGCGGGCACGGGCGCGAGGGCCGCCACCAGGGCCTGCGGCTGCCGGGTCGACAGATAGACGTACGGAGTCGGGTCGGCCGGGTCCGTCACCTTCACCCGGACCGCCGTCGGGATGTAGCTGCGCAGCAGCATGAAGGCCCGGAGGTCCGCCTTGTACGTGCGCCAAGCGCGGGCCTCCTCGCCCTCCAGGACCTCGGCGTCACCGAGCGCCTCCAGCGGGATCCGGGCGTCGCCCGCGACGAGCGCGCCCGCCACGACCCGGATGCGCGCGGAGCCGTACGAGCTCACGACGGCGCACGCCGCCGCGGTGCCTCCCACCAGGCCGCCGAGCAGCGGCAGGGCGCCGAGGGGAAGGAGTATCAGGGCACAGGCGACGCCGATCCCGAAGGCGATGAGCCACCACGTACGGGGCGCGGTGAGACGTTCGTCGAAGGGGGGTGCGGAAGGCTGCATGAAACCTAGCTTGGCACGGTGCGACCGCGAGTCGGCCGCGCGGGTAAGGTCTGCGCCTGTGAGTGGAACATCTGCACGTCTGACACCCCCGGCCGCGGCGGTGAAACCGGTCCGTCATCCCGACGCCCCCGCGCCCGGCGAGCTCCTCGGCTCGCACTACGAACACTGTTTCGGCTGCGGAACCGGACAGCCGCACGGGCTGCACCTCCAGGCGCGGGCCGGAGAGGGCGTGAGCGTCACCGCCGAGTTCACCGTGAGGCCGGCCCACCAGGGCGCCCCGGGACTCGCGCACGGCGGTGTCCTGGCCACGGCGATGGACGAGACGCTCGGTGCGCTGAGCTGGCTGCTGCGGGTGATCGCGGTGACCGGACGGCTGGAGACCGACTACCTCCTGCCGGTGCCGGTGGGCACGGAGCTCTTCCTGGAGGCCGAGGTCACCGCCGTGCACAGCCGGAAGAACTACTGCCGCGCGACGGCACGGATCGGCGGCCCCGAGGGGCCCGTCGCCGTCCGTGCGGAGGCGCTCTTCGTCGAGGTCAAGGTGGAGCACTTCACCGAGAACGGACGGCCGGAGGAGATCCGGGCGGCGATGGCGGACCCGGACCAGGTCAGGCGCGCACGTGCCTTCGAGGTGAACCCCTGATGCGAAACCCCGTCGACGTACTGATCCGCCGGGTCGACCCCGAGGTGCCGATCCCCGCGTACGAACACCCCGGCGACGCCGGTGCCGATCTGGTGACCACCCAGGCCGCCGAGCTCGCCCCGGGCGAGCGGACCGTGCTCCCCACCGGGGTGTCGATCGCGCTGCCCGACGGGTACGCCGCCTTCGTGCACCCCCGCTCCGGCCTCGCCGCACGCTGCGGAGTGGCTCTCGTGAACGCCCCGGGGACGGTCGATGCCGGGTACCGTGGGGAGATCAAGGTCGTCGTGGTCAATCTCGACCCTCGCGAGACCGTGAAGTTCGAACGGTTCGACCGGATTGCCCAACTGGTCGTCCAGCAGGTCGAGAAGGTGCGCTTCCACGAGGTGACGGAACTCCCCGGCTCCGCGCGGGCCGAGGGGGGCTTCGGATCCACCGGCGGTCACGCCGCCGTGGACGGTGTCACGGGCGGTAACACCCAGGGTGGGAACAGCTACGCTTCGGTCGTATCCGACCGGGAAGGACGTTGACGTGTTCGGACGTCGCAAGAACAGTGGTTCCGCCGAGGACACGGTGGACGAAGCGCGCGAGGCCGAGCAGGTCGCCGACGAGCTCGACGGCGCCGCGGGCAGCTCGCGCCGCACCAACCTTCCGCCGGCACCCCGGCCGGACGGGCCGTGGGACATCTCCGAGGTCTCCCAGCCCGGCGAGGGCCGGGTGGACCTGGGCGGCGTCTTCGTGCCCGGGGTCGAGGGCATGGAGCTCCGTGTGGAGGTCGCCGGTGACGCCATCGTCGCGGCCACCGTCGTGCTGCGCGACAGCGCGATCCAGCTGCAGGCCTTCGCCGCTCCCAAGAAGGAGGGCATCTGGGGCGAGGTGCGTGACGAGATCGCGTCGGGCATCACCCAGCAGGGCGGGATCATCGACGAGGTCGAGGGTCCGCTGGGCTGGGAACTGCGCGCCCAGGTACCCGTGCAGCTCCCGGACGGGAAGAACGGCGTACAGCTGGTGCGCTTCGTCGGGATCGACGGACCGCGCTGGTTCCTGCGCGGAGTGATCTCCGGTCAGGGCGCCGTGCAGCCGGAGGCCGCCGGGCTGCTGGAGACGATCTTCCGCGACACCGTCGTCGTGCGCGGTGACGGCCCGATGGCCCCGCGCGACCCGATCGTCCTCAAGCTCCCCAACGACGCCCAGATGGTGCCCGAGGGTGTGCAGCAGGAGGACCAGGAGAGCTCCAAGTTCTCCGGCGGGATGGGCAACCTCCAGCGCGGACCCGAGATCACCGAGGTGCGCTGAGCGCGCCGCACGGCACGTCGAGGCCGGTGGGCCGCACCCGGGACCGGGTACGGCCCACCGGCCTCTTCATTGCCTCTGCGGGGGCCGCACGGACATACTTGCGGCTGCCGGAGAGCGGCACAGAGGGCGGCACACGCACGGGGGAGAGCGATGACACGGAGCACCGGCGCACTGGGCGGTACGGCCCTGGCCGACAGCGCGGCCGACGGCCCCATGGTGCGGATCGAGGACCTGCACCGCTCGTACGGGACCGGCGCCGCGGCCGTGCACGCCCTACGAGGGGTCTCGTTCGAGATATCCCGCGGTGAGCTGGTCGCACTCAAGGGCCGCTCGGGCTCGGGCAAGACCACCCTGCTCAACCTCGTCGGCGGTCTCGACACGCACGACGGCGGCCGGATCACGGTCGGCGGCACCGACCTCTCCGAACTCGGTGAGGAAGGGCTGCTGGAGCTGCGCCGGGACCGGATCGGCTTCATCTTCCAGTCCTTCGGCCTGATCCCCATCCTGACCGCGGCGGAGAACGTCGGCGTACCCATGCGGCTGCGGAAGACCGACCCCGCAGAGCGCGAGGAGCGCGTCGCCCTGCTGCTCTCGCTGGTGGGTCTCGGCGACCACGCGCAGCAGCGTCCCGCGGAGCTCTCCGGCGGCCAGCAGCAGCGCGTCGCCATCGCACGCGCACTCGCCAACCGGCCCGCGCTCCTGATCGCGGACGAACCCACCGGGCAGCTCGACGCGGAGACCGGACTCGCGGTCATGCAGCTGCTGAGGGCCGTAGTGCGCAGCGAGGGCGTCACCGTGCTCGTGGCCACCCACGACCCCCAGCTGCTTGGCTTCGCCGACCGGGTTCTGGAGCTCAGCGACGGGCACATCGTCGAACACGCGTAGCCCCGGGTGAGACGGGACCGCCCGCCCCAGGTCACCGCCCCCGCATCAGAATCCCGTCAATACGGACCCCGCTCCAGGGGTCAGGATCCCTGCGCCGGATTCTCTCGGGGTAGCTTCGACAGCGGCTCCCGCATCGGCGGAAGTCGCTGCAGAGAAGACAATGGGGCCATGGCACGCGGCAAGCTGCGGATCTACCTGGGTGCGGCACCCGGTGTGGGCAAGACCTACGCGATGCTGTCCGAGGCCCACCGCCGGGTGGAGCGGGGGACGGACTGCGTCGTCGCGTTCGTCGAGCACCACGACCGCCCGCGCACCGAGGTGCTCCTCCACGGGCTGGAGCAGATCCGGCGCCGCGACATCGAGCACCGTTCGGCCGTCTTCTCCGAGATGGACGTGGACGCCGTCCTGGAGCGGGCCCCGGCCGTCGCACTCGTGGACGAACTCGCGCACACCAACGTGCCCGGTTCCCGCAACGCCAAGCGCTGGCAGGACGTCGAGGAACTCCTCAGGGCCGGCATCGACGTCGTGTCGACCGTCAACATCCAGCACCTCGAATCCCTCGGTGACGTCGTCGAGTCGATAACCGGAGTGCGGCAGCAGGAGACCATCCCCGACGAGGTCGCCCGGCGGGCCGACCAGATCGAGCTGGTCGACATGTCGCCCCAGGCGCTGCGCCGGCGGATGGCCCACGGCAACATCTACAAGTCCGACAAGGTCGACGCCGCCCTGTCCAACTACTTCCGGCCCGGCAACCTCACCGCGCTGCGCGAGCTGGCACTCCTCTGGGTCGCCGACCGGGTCGACGAGTACCTCCAGCAGTACCGGGGCGAGCACGGCATCAGCGCCCCCTGGCAGGCCCGTGAACGCATCGTCGTCGGACTCACCGGCGGCCCCGAGGGCCGCACGCTCATCCGCCGCGCCTCCCGGATGGCAGCCAAGGGCTCGGGCAGCGAGATCCTGGCGGTCTACATCGCCCGCAGCGACGGACTCACCTCGGCCTCGCCCAAGGAACTCGCGGTCCAGCGCACCCTCGTCGAGGACCTGGGCGGCACCTTCCACCACGTCATCGGCGACGACATACCCAGCGCGCTCCTCGCGTTCGCCCGGGGCGTCAACGCCACCCAGATCGTCCTCGGCTCCAGCCGCCGCAAGACCTGGCAGTACGTCTACGGCCCCGGGGTCGGTGCCACCGTCGCCCGGGAGTCCGGCCCCGACCTCGACGTCCACATCGTCACGCACGAAGAGGTCGCCAAGGGCCGCGGACTTCCCATCGCCCGCGGCGCCCGGCTCAGCCGCACCCGGATCATCTCGGGCTGGATCGCGGGCGTCGGCGGACCGGCACTCCTGACCCTGCTCCTGCACGGACTGGAGAACGGACCGGGGCTCGCCAACGACGTCCTGCTCTTCCTGTTCCTGACGGTCGCCGCCGCACTGCTCGGCGGGCTGGCCCCCGCGCTCGCCTCGGCCGCCGCCGGCTCCCTGCTGCTGAACTACTGGTTCACGCCGCCCACGCACACCCTGACCGTGCAGGACCCCGAGAACTTCGTCGCCATCGTGATCTTCTTCGCGGTGGCGGTCGCGGTGGCCTCCGTGGTGGACCTGGCGGCACGCCGTACCCATCAGGCGGCCAGACTGCGCGCCGAGTCGGAGATCCTCTCCGCCCTGGCCGGGAGCGTCCTGCGGGGGGAGACGGCCCTCGACGCCCTGCTGGAACGCGTCCGCGAGACCTTCGCGATGGAGTCGGTCGCCCTCCTGGAACGCAGCAGCGACGTCGACCCCTGGACCACCGCCGGATCCGTCGGCCCCGCTCCCGTGACCCGCCCCGACGACGCCGACGTGGACATGCCCGTCGGCGACCACATGGCCCTGGCCCTGTCCGGCCGCGTGCTGCCCGCGGAGGACCGCCGCGTCCTCGGCGCCTTCGCGGCACAGGCCGCCGTCGTCCTCGACCGGCAGCGCCTGGTCGGCGAGGCGGAGGCCGCCAGAAGACTGGCCGAGGGCAACCGGATCAGGACCGCCCTGCTCGCGGCCGTCAGCCACGACCTGCGTACCCCCCTGGCCGCCATCAAGGCCGCTGTGAGCTCCCTGCGCTCCGACGACGTCTCCTGGTCCGACGCGGACGAGGCGGAGTTCCTCGCGGCCATCGAGGACGGTGCCGACCGCCTGGACCACCTGGTCGGCAACCTGCTCGACATGTCCCGCCTGCAGACCGGAACCGTCACCCCGCTCATACGCGAGATCGACCTCGACGAGGTCGTCCCGATGGCGCTCGGCGGCGTACCCGAGGGCAGCGTCGACCTGGACATCCCCGAGACGCTGCCCATGGTGGCCGTCGATCCGGGACTGCTGGAACGGGCCGTCGCCAACATCGTCGAGAACGCCGTCAAGTACAGCACCGGCCGGGAACGCGTCGCCGTCGCCGCCAGCTCCCACGGCGAACGCGTCGAGCTGCGAGTGGCCGACCGCGGCCGCGGAGTCCCGGACGAGGCCAAGGAACGCATCTTCGAGCCCTTCCAGCGCTACGGTGACGCTCCGCGCGGCGCCGGGGTCGGCCTCGGGCTCGCCGTCGCCCGTGGTTTCGTGGAGTCCATGGGCGGCACGCTGGACGCCGAGGACACCCCCGGCGGCGGGCTCACCATGGTCCTCACCCTCACCGCAGCGCCCGGCCAGGTGGGTGCCGGCCCCGCGCCGCCCGCACAGGTGGCGTCATGAGGCCCGGTGCCCCGGTTTCCGCGGGGCGCGTCCCCACCCCGTACACGTATTCAGGAAAGGCAGGTCCGCGATGACAAGGGTGCTCGTGGTCGACGACGAGCCGCAGATCGTGCGCGCCCTCGTGATCAACCTGAAGGCCCGCAAGTACGAGGTGGACGCCGCGCCGGACGGAGCGACGGCCCTCCAGCTCGCCGCGGCCCGCCATCCCGACGTCGTCGTACTCGACCTCGGGCTGCCGGACATGGACGGCGTCGAGGTGATCAGGGGGCTCCGCGGCTGGACCCGGGTCCCGATCCTCGTGCTCTCCGCCCGCCACACGTCCGACGAGAAGGTCGAGGCCCTGGACGCGGGGGCCGACGACTACGTCACCAAGCCGTTCGGTATGGACGAGCTGCTGGCCCGGCTGCGCGCCGCCGTACGCAGGGCGGAACCGGTCGGCACCGAGGGCGGCGACGACCTGGTGATCGTCGAAGCCGAGGGCTTCACCGTCGACCTGGCGGCGAAGAAGGTCCATCGCGAGGGCCGTGACGTGCGGCTCACGCCCACGGAATGGCACCTGCTGGAGGTCCTCGTGCGCAACGCGGGACGCCTCGTCAGCCAGAAACAGCTGCTCCAGGAGGTCTGGGGACCGTCGTACGGCACAGAGACCAACTACCTGCGCGTCTACATGGCGCAGCTGCGCCGCAAGCTGGAGGCGGACCCCTCCCACCCCAGGCACTTCGTGACCGAACCGGGGATGGGCTACCGCTTCGAGCGTGGGCGGTCCCTACCGGAGTAGGCGTCTCCACCGGTGCGCCCTGCGTCGGGGGCGAGCGTCCTCACCCGCGGGTATCCCGTCGGAGCAGCAGCTCCATCGGCCGGCAGGCTGCCGGGAGGGAGCGTTTCCACTCACGGGTGTCCACTTCCGCGGTGACAGCGTTCACTCGTGCGGGTGAGGTCACCGCGGCCCGGCCGCCACCGTGGGAGACCGGTACCCTTCGGGTATGAGCGCTGTTCCCCGATTCGAGAAGCCAGGCAGGGCCGAGAAGCCGTCCGGCCGCTTCCGACGCATGCTCGACCGGCTGTCCACCTCCCAGGAGGACCTCGAGTGCGAGGAGCTCCGGGAGGACTCACACGCCTCGGGCTGCACGCGCATCTCCGAGTGCTCGGACCGGCAGATCGTCAAGGTGACTGGTACCTTGCGGACGGTCACCTTGCGTCCGCGGGCCGGAGTGCCCGCCCTGGAGGCGGAGCTCTTCGACGGGACCGCACCGCTCGACGTGGTCTGGCTGGGCCGGCGTTCCATCGTCGGCATCGAGCCGGGCCGCAAGCTCATCGCGTCGGGTCGTGTGGCCATGAGCCACGGACGCCGGGTGCTGTTCAACCCCAAATACGAACTCCGACCGCTCGGCAAGGAGTAGCCGGTGACGTCTCTCGACAAGCCGACGTCCGACACGGACCAGCCCCACCGCACCGACCAGCAGGACGCCGACGCGAAGGCGGTCACGGAAGCCGCGCTCTTCGAGGCCTTCGGCGGCCTGCGCGGAATGGTGGAGACAGTCCTGCCCGGGCTGCTCTTCGTCACGATCTTCACCATCAACAAGGACCTGAAGGCCTCGGCGATCGCCGCACTGGCGGTCTCACTCCTCCTCGTCGTCGTACGCCTGGTCCGCAAGGACACCGTCAAGCACGCCTTCAGCGGCGTCTTCGGCGTGGCCTTCGGTGTCGTGTTCGCGATGATGACGGGCAACGCCAAGGACTTCTACCTCCCCGGCATGCTCTACACGCTCGGGCTGGCCCTGGCCTACCTCGTCACGTCGGTCGCGGGCGTCCCGCTGATCGGACTGATCCTCGGCCCGGTGTTCAAGGAGAACCTCTCCTGGCGCACCCGCAACCCCGGCCGTAAGAAGGCGTACGCCAAGGCCAGTTACGCCTGGGGGCTGATCCTCCTCGCGAAGTGCGCGATCCTCTTCCCGCTGTACTGGTGGGCCGACACGGCCCAGCTCGGCTGGGTGCTCGTCGCGCTGAAGATCCCGCCGTTCCTGCTCGCGGTCTATCTCACCTGGGTGTTCCTCGCCAAGGCGCCGCCGCCCATCGACGTGTTCGCCGAGATGGAGGCCCAGGAGCAGGCGGAGAAGGACCGCAAGGCCGCCGCCACGCAGAACGCCCAGGCCTCGGAGGCCCGCAACTCCGAGTTCTGACCCGCGCGCCGACGTACGCGCCGCCCGCGCGAGTGGGGCCCCGGACCGTGTCACGGTCCGGGGC
>NZ_JBHVCT010000093.1:0-23666 GCF_042803195.1 Streptomyces sp. NPDC057428 | reverse complement strand
CGGCTGGTGCTGATGGTGGAAGCCCTCTGGGAGCGCCGCTCCCGGAGGCAGCCTGAGCCAGGAATCCCCCTGCTTCAGCCCGGGGAGGATGTCAAAGCACCCCGAGTTCCCTGTCCGGCCGGCAGTACGGGCAGGCCATGACCCCGTCCTGGGTGAGCGCGCGCAGGGCCTGCTCCCGAGTCATGGCCTGTGTCCGCTTTCCGCCCATACCGCAGTCGCCCGTGTGGACGGCGTCCGCCTGGTTCCCGCCACCCGCGCGCAGCACCGACAGCTTCCAGCCGGGCGCAGGCGGCGGCAGGACGCGGGCCGCCCGGGCGGCCGAGGCCTCGCGCTCCTCCAGCTCGGCGATGGTCCGATCGGTTCGGCCGAGCTGATAGGCCTGCCACTCGCGCACGATCCGGAGGCGGTCCAGACGGGAAAGGTTATCGGACACGTATTCGATTCTATGCCCCCATGTTCCACCCTGCGCACTTCTTCCCCGTCGTGCGATCGGTCACTGTCTCCGGGCCGCACCGTGCTGTCGCGGCCCGTCCGAGGCCCGCCGGCGCCCGCTGCGCGGCCTCCGGCCCGCTGACGGCCTCTACTACCACGGCGTGTCTGCGACACTGGGTGAACCATGCCTAAGCCCGGAGAACTCACGTTTGTCGCGCCCCGCGGAGCCAAGCTGCCGCCGCGGCACCTCGCCGACCTCACACCCGACGAGCGCAAGGAAGCAGTCGCCGCGACCGGCGAGAAGGGCTTCCGTGCCAAGCAGCTGTCGCAGCACTACTTCACGCGGTTCACGCACGACCCGGCGGAGTGGACCAACATCCCGGCCGGTTCGCGGGACAAGCTCGCCGAGGCGATGTTCCCCGACCTGATGTCGGTGGTCCGCCACATCAGCTGCGACGACGACACCACCCGCAAGACGCTCTGGAAGCTGCACGACGGGACGCTCGTCGAGTCCGTCCTCATGCGGTATCCGGACCGGGTGACCATGTGCATCTCGTCGCAGGCCGGGTGCGGCATGAACTGCCCCTTCTGCGCGACCGGGCAGGCCGGTCTCGACCGGAACCTGTCGACCGCCGAGATCGTGCACCAGATCGTGGACGGCATGCGCGCGCTGCGCGACGGCGAGGTCCCGGGCGGACCGGCACGGCTGTCCAACATCGTGTTCATGGGCATGGGTGAGCCGCTGGCCAACTACAAGCGCGTGGTCGGGGCGATCCGGCGGCTGACGGACCCGGAGCCCGACGGCCTCGGGCTCTCGCAGCGCGGGATCACGGTGTCCACGGTCGGGCTGGTCCCCGCGATGCTGCGCTTCGCCGACGAGGGCTTCAAGTGCCGCCTCGCGGTGTCCCTGCACGCCCCGGACGACGAGCTGCGCGACACCCTCGTACCCGTGAACACCCGCTGGAAGGTACGCGAAGTCCTGGACGCCGCGTGGGAGTACGCGGAGAAGTCCGGCCGCCGCATCTCCATCGAGTACGCGCTGATCCGCGACATCAACGACCAGGCCTGGCGCGGTGACCGGCTGGGACGGCTGCTCAAGGGCAAGCGGGTCCACGTCAACCTCATCCCGTTGAACCCGACGCCGGGCTCCAAGTGGACCGCTTCGCGGCCCGAGGACGAGAAGGCGTTCGTGGAGGCCATCGCGGCTCACGGCGTGCCGGTCACCGTTCGGGACACCCGCGGCCAGGAGATCGACGGGGCCTGCGGGCAGCTGGCGGCCTCCGAGCGCTGAGAGAGACCGGCCGGGTCCGGCGGTGCCGGCCCGGTCCGCTCCGTCCGCCCGGTCCCGATCGTCCCGCCGGTGTAGCCTGGTTCGCGAATCAACTTCATATTCCGACAGGGGAGCGCCACAGCGCTGAGAGTGCGGCACCGAGGACAGGTCGGCCGCAGACCCTCTGAACCTCGCCCGGGTCATTCCGGGTAGGAAGTTCGGACCTTACTCAAGCTGTTGCGCCCTGCCCGCTCGCCGAGCGGGTGGGGCCGCGTCTCTTCCTGGTCATCTCCAGGAGGAATCACATGAACACCACCACGAAGTACGCGGCGACGGCACTCGCCGCCGCGCTCGGCGTGTCCGTGCTCGCGGGCTGCGGGAGTGACGACGACGGCGCTGCGGGAGCCGGGGGTTCCAAGACCGTCACGCTGGTCAGCCACGACTCCTTCAACGCCTCGGACACCGTCCTGAAGGCGTTCACGAAGGAGACCGGCTACAAGGTCAAGGTACTCAAGAGCGGTGACGCCGGAGCAGCGCTCAACCAGGAGATCCTGACCAAGGGGTCCCCGCGCGGCGACGTGTTCTTCGGCGCCGACAACACGCTGCTCTCCCGGGCCCTCGACAACGGCCTTTTCACACCGTACGAGGCGAAGGGCCTCGAACGCGTCGCGGCCGACACGCAGCTGGACGGCGACAAGCACCGGGTCACGCCCGTCGACACCGGCGACATCTGCGTCAACTACGACAAGAAGTACTTCGCCGACAGGAAGCTCGACCCGCCGCAGTCCTTCGACGACCTGCTGAAGCCCGAGTACAAGAACCTCCTCGTCACCGAGAACGCCGCGACCTCGTCGCCGGGTCTCGGCTTCCTCCTCGGCACCGTCGCCGCCCACGGCGAGACCGGCTACCAGGACTACTGGAAGCAGCTGAAGAGCAACGGCGTCAAGGTCGTCGACGGCTGGGAGCAGGCGTACAACGAGGAGTTCTCCGGCTCGGCCGGCGGGAAGAAGGCCAAGGCGGACCGGCCGCTCGTCGTCTCCTACGCCTCCAGCCCGCCCGTCGAGGTGCTGTACGCCGATCCGCAGCCTGCCGTGGCCCCCACCGGCGTCGCCACCGGTACGTGCTTCCGCCAGATCGAGTTCGCCGGCCTGTTGAACGGCGCGAAGAACGAGGCGGGCGGCAAGGCGCTGCTGGACTTCCTCATCAGCAAGCGGTTCCAGGAGGACATGCCGCTGAACATGTTCGTGAACCCGGTGGCGAAGGACGCGAAGCTGCCGGAGCTCTTCACGAAGTTCGGCGCCACCGTGGACAAGCCGGCGAGCGTGGCCCCGGAGAAGATCGCCAAGAACCGTGAGCAGTGGGTCCAGTCATGGTCCTCGCTCGTCGTAAGGTAGCCGCGCCTCCCGCGTGGCGGGGCAACGCGGTGCGGTTCGGGCTGATGGCCATGCCCGTCGCGTTCTTCGCGCTGTTCTTCGCCTACCCGGTCGCCGCGATCGTCGGCCGGGGGCTGAAGGCGGACGGCGTCTGGCAGTTCGGCCGGATCGGCACGGTGCTGAGCCGGCCCGCCATCCTGGACGTCCTCTGGTTCACGACCTGGCAGGCTCTCGCCTCGACGGCGCTGACCCTGCTGATCGCGCTGCCCGGCGCGTACGTCTTCGCCCGCTTCGACTTCCCGGGCAAGCAACTGCTTCGCGCCGTGGTGACGGTGCCGTTCGTCCTGCCGACCGTCGTGGTCGGCACGGCGTTCCTGGCACTGCTGGGGCGCGGGGGGTTCCTCGACGAGCTCTGGGGCGTACGGCTCGACACCACGGTGTGGGCGATCCTGCTCGCCCACGTGTTCTTCAACTACGCCGTCGTCGTACGGACAGTGGGCGGACTCTGGTCCCAGCTCGACCCCCGCCAGGAGGAGGCCGCCCGGGTGCTCGGGGCGGGACGTCTCGCCGCCTGGCGACGGGTGACCCTGCCCGCGCTGGCGCCCGCCGTGGCCGCCGCCGCGCTGATGGTCTTCCTCTTCACCTTCACCTCCTTCGGCGTCGTCCAGATCCTCGGCGGTCCGGCCTACTCCACCCTGGAGGTGGAGATCTACCGGCAGACCGCGCAGCTGCTCGATCTCCCGACGGCCGCCGTGCTCACCCTGGTGCAGTTCGCCGCGGTCGGCGGAATCCTCGCCGTCCACGCCCGGACCGTGCGCCGCAGGGAGACGGCGCTGAAGCTGGTCGACCCGGCGCAGACGTCCCGGCCTCCTCGCGGAGCGGGGCAGCGGGCCCTGCTGGGTGGTGTGCTGCTCAGCGTGCTTCTGCTCGTCCTGCTGCCGCTCGGCGTGCTGGTGGAACGCTCCCTGGACACCTCCGGCGGCTACGGATTCGCCTTCTACCGCGCGCTGCAGTCCGCCGACGCGAGCGGCTCGACCTTCCTCGTGCCGCCCCTCGACGCCATCGGGAACTCCCTGCGTTACGCGCTGGTGGCGACCGTCATCGCCCTCCTGATCGGTGGCCTCGCCGCCGCCGCACTGACCAGGCGGCGCGCGGGACGGCTGGTACGGGGCTTCGACGCACTGCTGATGCTGCCGCTCGGGGTGTCGGCGGTCACCGTCGGCTTCGGCTTCCTGATCACCCTTGACCGGCCGCCACTGGACCTGCGTACCTCCTGGATCCTGGTCCCGCTCGCCCAGGCACTGGTGGGCGTCCCCTTCGTCGTACGCATCATGCTGCCCGTCCTTCGCGCGGTGGACGACCGGCTGCGTGAGGCCGCGGCCGTGCTCGGTGCCTCGCCGCTGCGTGCGTGGCGCGAGGTCGACCTGCCCCTGATACGGCGGGCGGTGCTCGTGGCCGCGGGCTTCGCGTTCGCCGTGTCGCTCGGGGAGTTCGGCGCCACCGTGTTCATCGCCCGCCCGGACAACCCCACGCTGCCGGTCGCGGTGGCCAGGCTTCTGGGGCGCTCGGGCGAGCTCAACTACGGCCAGGCGATGGCCCTCAGCACGATCCTGATGCTCGTCTGCGCGGCCTCCCTGCTCGTGCTCGAACGAATCCGTACCGACCGATCCGGGGAGTTCTGAAGATGCTGGAAGTGGATTCGGCCACGGTCCGGTTCGGTGGACGGACCGCGCTCGACGCCGTGGACCTGGAGGTCGCCGACCACGAGATCGTCTGCGTGCTGGGGCCGAGCGGCAGCGGGAAGTCGACGCTGCTGCGAGCCGTGGCCGGGCTGCAGCCCCTGGACGCGGGGCGTGTGTTCCTGGACGGCGCCGACCAGGCCCCGCTGCCCGTCCACCGGCGTGGGCTCGGGCTGATGTTCCAGGACCACCAGCTGTTCCCGCACCGGGACGTCGGCGCGAACGTCGAGTTCGGGCTGCGGATGCACGGCGTCCCCCGCGCCGAGCGCGAGCGCAGGGCCGGGGAACTCCTGGACCTGGTCGGCCTGCCAGGCGCGGACCGCCGGGCCGTCGCCGCCTTGTCCGGCGGCGAGCAGCAGCGGGTGGCCCTCGCCCGGGCGCTGGCTCCCCGCCCCAGACTGCTGATGCTCGACGAGCCGCTGGGCCAGCTGGACCGCAGCCTGCGCGAACGCCTCGTCGTCGAACTGCGCGCCCTCTTCGGCCGGCTGGGCACCACGGTGCTCGCCGTCACCCACGACCAAGGCGAGGCCTTCGCCCTCGCCGACCGGGTCGTGGTCATGCGCGAGGGCGGGATCGCCCAGGAAGGCACCCCGCTGGAGGTCTGGCAGCGCCCCGCGTCCCCCTTCGTGGCCCGCTTCCTGGGCTTCGACAACCTGGTGGACGCGACGGTCACGGGTACGGCGGCCGACACCGTCTGGGGCAAGGTCCCGGTGCCCGAGGGATCACCCCAGGGCCGGTGCGAGCTGCTGGTCCGGCCCGGCGGGATCCGGCTCGGCGCACCGCGGGACGGCCTGCGCTGCACGGCGGGCGTACGCACCTTCCGGGGCCATCACGTCAGCGTCGTCCTGCACCCCGGAGAGGGGCCCGCCCTGGAGGCCGAGTGCTCCCTGCGGGACACCCCGGAAGAAGGGGCCGTGGTGGGAGTGACGTTCGACCCGGCCGAGACGGTGGTCCTGCCCGTGGCCGGATAGCGCGGCGCGTGGGCCGGCCACGCGGATACGGGCCGGGTACGTGGCATGACCGGCTGGCGGCCCGTCCCGGGCCGTGGTCCCCTGGTCGCACGGCCGTCCGGAAGGGGCAGGGACCATGACGCAGTCCGAGCGCGAGGGGATCGACATCACCCGGGTCGTCCAGGCGCCGCGGGACAGGGTCTTCGAGGCATGGACCGTCCCCGAGCACTTTGCCGTCTGGTACGGGGGCGACGCGCACGTGCCGCTGGACCAGGTGTCTATGGACGTGACCCCGGGCGGCTCGTGGAGCCTGGTCATCGTGGTCCCCGGGGTGGAGATGCCGTTCCACGGTGTGTACAAGGAGGTGTCCGCCCCGAAGCGGCTCGTCTTCACGCTGAAGGACAGCAGCGCGCCGGCGGAAGCCGAGGGCGAGACCGTCACGGTCACCCTCACCGAGAAGAGCGGAGGGACCACCGAGATGGTCTTCCGGCAGCGAGGGGGCAACCTCACCCCCGAGCAGTACGCCGCGGCCGAGGACGGCTGGGAAGCCTTCTTCGACGCCCTGGACGCGAAGCTCGCCGCCGCCCGCTGACGGCGTCCCGGCCGGGCGCCTGCCGGGGATCACCCCGCAGTGGCGCCGTCGGTCAGCCGGGCCAGCGCACCGGCGGCCTCGTCGACGGAGTCGACGAGCGCGATGCGCGATTCCATCGGCCGGTCCGCCGCCAGGGCCCGCAGCAGCGGCCAGGCGGGCAGCCTCTCCGTCCAGTGCGCGCGGTTCACCAGCACCATGGGCGTGGGCGCCGACCGGGACTCGTAGTAGTTCGGTGTCGCGTTGTCGAAGATCTCCTGCACCGTTCCGGCGGCGCCGGGCAGGAAGATCACGCCGGCGTTCGAGCGGGCCAGCAGGCCGTCCTCGCGCACGGCGTTCGCGAAGTACTTGGCGATGTGGTCCGCGAAGGCGTTCGGCGGCTCGTGGCCGTAGAACCAGGTGGGTACCGCGACCGACGAACCGCCGTCGGGCCAGCGCTCGCGGACGGCGAACGCCGCCGAGGCCCAGTCGGTGACCGAGGGGCTGAACGAAGGTGCGGCGGTGAGGAGTTCGCACGCCTTGAGCAGCATCGCGTCGGAGTGCGGGGCGGCGTAGGCGCCGAGGTTGGCAGCCTCCATGGCGCCAGGGCCGCCGCCCGTCGCCACGGTCAGCCCGCTGCGGGCCAGCTCCCGGCCGAGCAGGGCGGCGCCGTGGTACTCGGCGGAGCCGCGTGCCATCGCGTGCCCGCCCATGACGCCGACCACCCGGGCGCCGGCGAGGTGTTCGTCCAGCGCGTCGGAGACGGCGTCGTCGTGGAGGGCCCGCAGCATCGACGCGAAGACGTCGCCGTTCGACCTGGTCAGCTGGAACCAGCTGTACGCCCTGGCGTCCGGCGTCGACGCGTAACCGCCCTCTGCCAGGCCCTCGTAGAGCGCGTCCGGGGTGTAGAGCAGCCCGCGGTAGGGGTCGAAGGGCAGACCGGGCACCGGGGGAAAGACGAAGGCCCCGTCCGCCCGTATCTTCGCCTCCGCGCGCGGCGCGATACGGCAGCCGAGGAACACCGCGCCGCGCGTGTCCGTCGTGAGCAGCGCGTCGCCCCGCTCCGTCAGGTCGACGGACTGGACACGGTGCCCGGCCAGGGCTCCGGCCGCGACCGCCCGGTCGAACGCGGCGAGCGCCTCGATCTCGATGCCGGGTGCGTACGTACTCTCGTCCGAATTTTCCACGTGGCCATGCTACGTACGGCGACGGCGGAGGACGTCACTCCGTCAGAGGAAGTGCCGCCAGCTCCGCGATCGCCCAGGTCAGCGGGGTGAAGACGGCGAGCAGCACCAGCGCCCGCAGGGCGGCGGCACTGCGGAGCGCGGAGGCGGAGGCGCCGAGCCGCAGCAGGGTCCCGGCCGCACGGGTGCGGGCCTGCCTGGCCTCCAGTGCCGAGGTCAGGAGGGTCGCGGTGGTGCAGCCGACGACGAGGATCGCACCGAGCGCGGTGAGCGGTCCGATGGGCCGCGGCCCGCCGGTGTAAAGCACCGAGGCGGCGAACACCCCGGACACCACCGCGCAGAGGACGCCCAGCGGGCGGCCGATCCGGGTCGCCTCGTCCATCAGGACCCGGCCCGCCAGCAGCCGTACGGCCCCGGGGCGCACGGCCTGGAGCAGCCGCCCGCACAGATGGGTGAGACCGGGGCCCGCCATGGCCAGGCCGACCGCCGTGAGGACCCAGCCCGCCAGCACGGCCGCAGGAGTGGAGTCGAGCCGGCCGGGCAGCGGGAAGGGGCTGCCGGCCGAGCCCCGGCTCGCGTAGGCCTCGACCGCGAGACCGGCCGCGGTGAGTGCCACGCCCCACGGCAGGCCCGTCGGCGCGGCCGAGGGCGCGAGCTCCTCCTCGGCCTCCTGGGCCTCCGACGGCGCGACCGGCCTGGCGCGTACCGCGAGCCCGCCCGCCGCCGACGAGGCCAGGGGAGCCAGGGCCAGCAGCATGACGACCGCGGCGAGCGGCAGAGAGGTGCCCGCGCCCAGGAAATCGGCGGCCCCGCCGTCGAACGGCAGTCCCGTGAGGTCCCCGCGCAGATGCAGGAAGAAGAGCAGTGCCACCGCCGATCCCAGCGTCGTGGACACGGCGGTGGAGACCGCCGCCAGCGCCGCCAGGCGGACCGGGCCGAGACCCGCGGCGAAGAGCCCGGGGCGCGGTCGGGTGCTCGGATCGGTACGTGCCACGGCGACGGCGAACTGCACCGTCGCGGCCAGCGGTACGGCGCACCACAGCAGCCGCATGACGGAGCTCGCCGCGTCCGCCGGGTGCCCGGAGGCGTATCCGAGGGTGCACAGGAGCAGGAATCCGACCCCGGCCGACGCGGCGGCGAGGATCAGACGCCGCATCAGGACCAGGGGGTGCGATCCTCGGGTCAGACGGAGAGCGAGCACGCCGAGCGGCCTTCCGGGTCGGACGCGGCGGGCAGGGCGGGTGTGGTGACGCGGCGGCCGTCCAGCAGTGCGACCACGCGGTCGGCGAGGGAGGCGACCTCCGAGTCGTGGGTGGCGAGGACGACGGTGATGCCGTGCGACCGTGCCGCCGTGGTCAGGGTGCGCAGGAGCTGTGCGCGTTCGGCGCGGTGCAGGGACGCCGTCGGCTCATCGGCGAAGATCACCGAAGGTGAGGCCGTCAACGCGCGGGCCACCGAGATCCGCTGGCGCTGCGACTGGAGCAGCGCGTGCGGACGCGTCTTGGCGAGGGGGCCGATGTCCAGCCGCTCCAGCCACTCGGCGGCCGCCTTCTTCGCGGCCCGGTGCGAAACGCCCCGCAGCAGCAGGGGGAGGGCGGCGTTCTCCCAGGTGGTCAGTTCGGGGACGAGCTGCGGTTCGGCGCCGATCCAGCCGAAGCGCTCGCGGCGCAACTGCTCGCGCACCCTGGGGCCCATGGTGTGCACGGGGGTGCTGTTGAACCACACCTCGCCCTGCTCGGGCACCAACTGGCCGGACAGGCAGTGCAGCAGGGTGGTCTTCCCGCTCCCGCGCGGGCCGGTGACCGCGAGGATCTCACCGTCACGGACCCCGACGGACACACCGGACAGCCCCGGGGAGCCGTTGTGGGAGTGGTGCAGGGAACGTCCCCAGATCACGTCGTTGTCGGGCGGGGCCACCATGGCGTACACCTCGGTTCGGATCAGATTTCCCGTTCCCTCGTACGGGGGAACGAAGGCAAGGCCGATCGGTTACTCGGCACGCTAGGCAGCCGGACCGGGGTGTCGGGACAGCACACGGCCCGGATGCGCCCCTTCTCACTCGAACGGGTGCATTCGGGCCGTGTAGACCGTATGAAATGACTTTCGGGGCGGGTGTTCTCCGGTGGGGCCGGAGCGTCGGTCAGAGCTTCGCCCACGCCTCCGTGAGGACATTGCGCAGAATGCCCTCGATCTCGTCGAAGGTCGACCGGTCGGAGATCAGCGGCGGCGCGAGCTGGACGACCGGGTCGCCCCGGTCGTCGGCCCGGCAGTAGAGGCCGTTCTCGTACAGCGCCTTGGAGAGGAAGCCGTACAGGACGCGCTCGGTCTCCTCGTCGGTGAACGTCTCCTTGGTGGCCTTGTCCTTCACCAGCTCGATGCCGTAGAAGAATCCGTTGCCCCGGACGTCCCCGACGATGGGCAGGTCGTGCAGCTTCTGCAGCGTCGTCAGGAACGCGTTCTCGTTGTCCAGGACGTGCTGGTTCAGGTTCTCGCGCTCGAAGATGTCGAGGTTGGCGAGACCGACCGCGGCGGAGACCGGGTGGCCGCCGAACGTGTAACCGTGCAGGAAGGTGTTGTCGCCCCGGTAGAACGGCTCTGCCAGGCGGTCCGAGATGATGCAGGCGCCGATGGGGGAGTAGCCCGAGGTCATGCCCTTGGCACAGGTGATCATGTCCGGGACGTAGCCGAACTTGTCGCAGGCGAACATCGTGCCGAGGCGGCCGAAGGCGCAGATGACCTCGTCGGAGACGAGCAGCACGTCGTGCCGGTCGCAGATCTCCCGCACCCGCTGGAAGTAGCCGGGCGGGGGCGGGAAGCAGCCGCCGGCGTTCTGCACGGGCTCCAGGAAGACCGCGGCGACGGTGTCGGGGCCCTCGAAGAGGATCTCCTGCTCTATCTGGTCGGCGGCCCAGCGGCCGAAGGCCTCCGGGTCGTCGCCGAAGAGCGGCGCACGGTAGATGTTGGTGTTCGCCACCTTGCGCGCGCCGGGCACCAGCGGCTCGAAGGGGGCCTTGAGGGCGGGGAGCCCGGTGATGGACAGGGCGCCCTGCGGGGTGCCGTGGTAGGCGACCGCGCGCGAGATGACCTTGTACTTGGTCGGCTTGCCCTGGAGCTTGAAGTACTGCTTGGCCAGCTTCCAGGCGGTCTCGACCGCCTCGCCGCCGCCGGTGGTGAAGAAGACCTTGTTGAGGTCGCCGGGGGCGTGGTGGGCGAGCCGTTCAGCCAGCTCGACGGCCTTGGGGTGGGCGTAGGACCACACCGGGAAGAAGGCCAGTTCCTGGGCCTGCTTGTACGCCGTCTCGGCGAGCTCGTGGCGGCCGTGTCCGGCGTTGACCACGAAGAGGCCGGAGAGGCCGTCGATGTAGCGCTTGCCCTTGTCGTCGTAGATGTAGGTGCCCTCGCCACGCACGATGGTGGGGACGGGCGCGCTCTCGTAGTCCGACATGCGGGTGAAGTGCATCCACAGGTGGTCGTACGCGGTACGGCTGAGGTCCTTGCTCACGGCTATCGGGTTCCCCACATATAGGTCTGCTTCTTGAGCTTGAGGTAGACGAAGCTTTCGGTGGAGCGCACCCCGGGTATGGCCCGGACGCGTTTGTTGATCGTCTCCAGCAGGTGGTCGTCGTCCTCGCAGACGATCTCCACCACCAGGTCGAAGGAGCCCGCGGTCATCACCACGTACTCGCACTCGGCCATGGCCGACAGGGCTTCGGCCACCGGGTCGAGGTCGCCCTCGACGTTGATGCCCACCATCGCCTGACGCCGCAGGCCCACGGTGAGCGGGTCCGTGACGGCGACGATCTGCATCACGCCCTGGTCGAGCAGCTTCTGGACACGCTGTCGTACGGCTGCCTCGGAGAGGCCCACGGCCTTGCCGATCGCGGCGTAGGGACGGCGTCCGTCCTCCTGGAGCTGCTCGATGATCGCGAGGGACACGGCGTCGACCGCTGGTGACGGTCCGCTCCCGTTCCTGGAGTCTGTGCTACGGCTGGCCACACCTCCACTCTGCACCGCTGGTCGTCTGTCTGGCAAGCGTGAAGCGATGAAATGCGTTGTCTGAGTGCTCGAATCTCACTGAATCCGAAGTTCACGGTGGTTGGGTATGTCGAAAGCGTCACCACACGGTTTAGGGTGGAAGTCTCACCCATCGGACAGCCGAACAGGAGGGGTGGTTGTGACCACCGAGGTGCGCCGCCTGCGCAACTACATCAACGGAGAGTTCCGGGACGCCGCGGACGGGCGGACCATCGACGTGGTCAGCCCGGTGACGGAAGAGGTCTACGCGACCTCCCCCCTCTCGGGGCAGGCCGATGTCGATGCCGCCATGGACGCCGCCGCCGCCGCGTTCCCCGCGTGGCGTGACGTCACGCCCGCCGAGCGCCAGAAGGCCCTGCTGAAGATCGCGGACGCGTTCGAGGACCGGGCGGAGGACCTCATCGCGGCCGAGTCGGAGAACACCGGCAAGCCGCTGGAACTCACCCGCACCGAAGAGATCCCGCCGATGGTGGACCAGATCCGCTTCTTCGCGGGCGCGGCCCGGCTGCTCGAAGGCCGCTCCGCCGGCGAGTACATGGAGGGCCTCACCTCCATCGTCCGCCGCGAGCCCGTCGGCGTGTGCGCCCAGGTCGCCCCGTGGAACTACCCGATGATGATGGCCGTGTGGAAGTTCGCCCCGGCTCTCGCCGCGGGCAACACCGTCGTCATCAAGCCGTCCGACACCACGCCGGCGTCGACCGTGCTGATCGCCGAGATCATCGGGCAGATCCTGCCCAAGGGCGTCTTCAACGTCATCTGCGGCGACCGCGAGACGGGCCGTGCGATGGTCGAGCACCCGGCCCCGGCCATGGCGTCCATCACCGGCTCGGTACGGGCCGGCATGCAGGTGGCGGAGTCCGCGGCCAAGGACGTCAAGCGCGTCCACCTGGAGCTCGGCGGCAAGGCCCCGGTCGTCGTCTTCGAGGACGCCGACATCGCCAAGGCCGTCGAAGGCATCTCCGTCGCGGGCTACTTCAACGCCGGCCAGGACTGTACGGCCGCGACCCGCGTCCTGGTCCACGAATCCGTCCATGACGAGTTCGTCACCGCGCTGGCCAAGGCGGCGGCCGACACCAAGACCGGCATGCCGGACGACGAGGACGTGCTCTACGGCCCGCTCAACAACGCCAACCAGTTCGCCCAGGTCAGCGGCTTCATCGAGCGCCTCCCGGCGCACGCCAAGGTCGAGGCCGGCGGCCACCGGGTCGGCGAGAAGGGCTACTTCTACGCCGCGACCGTCGTGTCCGGGCTCCAGCAGGACGACGAGATCATCCAGCACGAGGTCTTCGGTCCCGTCATCACCGTGCAGTCCTTCAGCGACGAGACGCAGGCGGTCGAGTACGCCAACGGCGTCGAGTACGCGCTGGCCTCCTCGGTGTGGACCAAGGACCACTCCCGCGCGATGCGGATGTCCAAGAACCTCGACTTCGGCTGCGTGTGGATCAACACCCACATCCCGCTGGTGGCCGAGATGCCGCACGGCGGGTTCAAGAAGTCCGGCTACGGCAAGGACCTCTCGGCGTACGGCTTCGAGGACTACACCCGCATCAAGCACGTCATGACCTCGCTCGACGGCTGAGTGGCGGCGCCTTCGAGGGGCGGCGCCCGAACCGACGGCCCCGGGCTCAGGCCCGGGGCCGTTCAGGCGTTCACGGGATCCGCTGATGTGCGCTCCGCCCGGGCGATCGCCTGCCCGTAGCCGCGCGCATGGACAGCGTGCGCGCAACGGCCCCACTCCGCTAAATGGTTGGCCCATTGCCCGGCGCGCCGACGGCCCGACGTGCTGGGCGGGTGCGCTCGATTCCGGACCACCTGATGTCCCGCCAGCCCTCGCGCACCGGGGAGGGGTGCGTCGGCCCACCCCAACTTTTGAACGTGTTCATGATGGGCGTACGCTGCCAGTCATGAGCGAGCGAGCGCTGTCGCGGCGCATACGCGTGTGGCTGGTCGTCTTCATCGTCTGCCTGGTGCTGAGCGGACTGACCGCCTTTCCCCTGGTGCATGAACTCCGTTGGGCCGAGGACCTTCTGACCTCCTCGGCCTCTCCCTTCCCCGAACACCTGCCGGCCCTCACCGAGTGGATCACCCGGGTGCGGACCGGCCTCGACGAGGCCGACGCGAAGTACCCCTTCGTGCTCTACGGCACCGACTGGCTGGCCTTCGCCCACCTGGTCATCGCCGTCGCCTTCTACGGGCCCTATCGCGACCCGGTCCGCAACATCTGGGTGATCGAGTTCGGCATGATCGCGTGCGCGGGGATCATTCCGCTGGCACTGATCTGCGGACCCATCCGGGACATCCCCCTCTGGTGGACGGTCATCGACATGTCCTTCGGAGTCTTCGGTGTCATCCCGCTGCTGGTCGTCCGGCGCATGATCAAGCGACTGGAGGCGATGGGGGACGCGCCCACCCTCACGCAGCCCGCCCCGTTGACGGCCTGACTCACTGCACCGACTATGATGCCGGATCGATCAAGTGCGCTCACGAGAGGCCGAGTTGGCGAGTTCGGCGCGTAGGGTGCCGATGCGGTTGGTCGTGATCGAGTCAGCGCCGCACGCGATCAGCCGGCGCATCGTGCGCCGGGTGTCCGCAGTCCAGGCGGAGACCAGCAGCCCGTCGCGGTGGACCCGGTCGGCGATCTCACGGCTGAGCAGACCGAACCGGTAGTTCAGCCAGCGCGGCCGCACCGCGCCGAGCAGCACGGGGCGCGGGGGCGCGAGCGTCGTCCAGGTCAGCGCGATCTCGGCCGACGGATCAGCGGCGCGCACACGCAGCATCGCGTGGGTGTCCGCGCAGTAATACACCCTCTCGTCCGCCCCGCACTCGCGGACCGTGCCCACCGTCCTGCGTACGGACACGTCGGTCGAGCCGGGGAGATCGACCATGATCCGGCAGGTACCGGCGGCGGACAGTGCCTCGTCCAAAGTGGGCACCCCGCCGCCGGTCCGCTCGACCAGCTGCTTGTGGTCCAGTCGGTCGACGCGGACGTCGTGGCCCCACAAGCGCTCCAGCGTGGCGTCGTGGAGCAGGACCGGCACCCCGTCCCGCGTGACACGGACGTCGATCTCGACCGCGTCCGCACCCCGTTCCACGGCGGACCGGATCGAGGGCAGGGTGTTCTCGCGGGCACGGTAGGGATCGCCGCGGTGGGCCACGGCGGTGACGGTGGTGGTCATGGGGCCATTGTGACCGTGAGGTTCACCGGCCGGGAGCGTCCAGCCAGTTCGTCGTGTACGTGTCGATCTCGGTGGCGAGCGTCCGCTTGCCCGCCGCGTCCAGGTACGACGCCTCGACGGCGTTCTTCGCCAGCGCCGCCACCCCGCGCTCGTCCAGGGAGAGCAGCCTGGCAGCGACCGCGTACTCGTTGTTGAGATCGGTGCCGAACATGGGCGGGTCGTCGCTGTTGACGGTGACGAGCACGCCGGCCTGGACCATCTCCCTGATCGGGTGCCGTTCGATGTCGGCCACCGCGCGCGTGGCGATGTTTGACGTCGGACAGACCTCCAGGGCGATCCGGTGCTCGGCGAGGTGGGCCAGCAGCTGCGGATCCTGCGTGGAGCTGGTGCCGTGGCCGATGCGCTCCGCGCGCAGCGCGGTCAGCGCGTCCCAGACGGTCTGCGGGCCCGTGGTCTCCCCGGCGTGCGGCACCGAGTGCAGGCCCTCGGCGATCGCGCGGTCGAAGTACGGCTTGAACTGCGGGCGGTCCACGCCGACCTCGGGCCCGCCCAGACCGAAGGAGACGAGCCCCTCCGGCCGCAGGTCCACGGCCAGCCGGGCCGTCTCCTCCGCCGCCTCCAGGCCTGCCTCGCCCGGGATGTCGAAGCACCAGCGCAGGACGACGCCGAGCTCGGCCTCGGCGGCCTTGCGCGCGTCCTCGATGGCCTCCATGAAGCCCTGCTCGGGGATGCCCCGGCGGGTCGAGCTGAACGGCGTGACGGTCAGCTCCGCGTACCGGATGTTCTGCCGCGCCATGTCACGGGCCACCTCGAAGGTCAGCAGCCGGACGTCCTCCGGGGTGCGGATCAGGTCCACCACCGAGAGGTAGACGTCGATGAAGTGCCCGAAGTCGGTGAACGTGAAGAAGTCCGACAGTGCCTCCGGGTCCG
The DNA here is from genome assembly GCF_042803195.1 of Streptomyces sp. NPDC057428. NCBI lineage: Bacteria > Bacillati > Actinomycetota > Actinomycetes > Kitasatosporales > Streptomycetaceae > Streptomyces > Streptomyces sp. NPDC057428. The sequence continues at coordinate 8,009 of NZ_JBHVCT010000093.1, read as the reverse complement.
TGGGGACCTTGGAGTCGGGATGGTGGGCCGCCAGTTCGGCCACGATGCGGGGCGAGGCGGAGCCGACGTGGTGGACGTGGAGCTCTGCCTTGGGCAGCCCCGCGATGAAGGGGCGCAGGTCGTTCATCGGAATCTCCCGGATCTCGTTTTCCCGCCGGGCACACCGGCTGCACCGATCATCGTAGGCGGGGCCGTGCGGACCGGTGCCGGGTCGTAGCATGGCGGGATCACGATGGGGGAGGCCCATGTCAGACAACACACAGCAGCCCGCGGGCGGGGGCGCGCCGCGCGATCCGTGGGCTCCGCCGGACAGCAGGGTCGATCTGGGGAAGTCCGCGGAGCCACGCCCGCCGGCGGTGCACGACCAGCCCACGGTCACGTCCATGCCGGGCGTGGACGCGGGTACCGGGCCGATACCGGCGCCGCAGGCCGGAGCCTTCGGTCCGCAGCAGACCGGCGTGCCCGCGCCGCCGATCGCGCCGACCGGACCGGGGCAGCCCGCACAGTACGGCTACCCGGCGGCACCTGCCGCGCCCGCGGCGTCGTACGGCTATCCGGGATACCCCGGATACGGGGCACAGCCCCAGTCCTGGGGAGCTCCGGCACCCGCGAACGGCCTGGGTATCGCCGCGATGGTGCTCGGCATCATCGCGGTGGTCGGCTTCTGCATGTGGGGGCTCGGCATCATCCTGGGCATCCTCGCGCTGATCTTCGGAATCATCGGCCGGGGCCGCGCCAAGCGAGGAGAGGCGACCAACGGGGGCATGGCCCTCGCGGGGATCATCCTCGGGTCGGTCTCGATCGTCATCAGCGCCGTCTTCCTCGGCTTCCTGATCTGGGCCATCGCCAACGACGAGTCGGGCAGCGAGTTCGACTACGACGACCCGTACGCCACATCACTGGTCGTCGGCGCCACACGCTGACCCTCGCGGGGCGCGCGCCCTGCCGGGGGGACGGCAGACGCCCCGGCCCGGGCGGGGAGGACCATCTCCCCGCCCGGGCCGCCGCGTGTCACCCCGCGCGCAGCTGTGACCGCGCCTCCATGAGCGCGAAGCCCAGCAGATTCAGTCCCTGCCAGGACGCCGGGTCCGCGGTGCGTGGATCGTCCTTGGCGAGCCCGATGCCCCATATCCGGTCCAGCGGGCTCGTCTCGACGAGCACCCGCTCCCCGGTGCCCAGCAAGTACGCCCGCAGCGCGGGGTCCTGGCCGAACTTGTGGACGCTTCCCTCCACCACCAGGCCGAACCGCTCCCGGGTCCAGACCGTCTGGTCGAAACCCCTGACCAGCCTGCCCACCTTCTTCGCGGCCGCCGGGCTGCCCGCTTCCACGGCCTGCCGCTCCGCCTCCGCGTCCCCGAAGAGCCTCGCCTTGCCCGCCATCATCCAGTGCTCGGCGGAGGCGTAGGTCACGGAGCCGACCGTGAAGGGTGAGGGCCACCACTGGCTGAGACAGCCCGTCCCGAGTGTGCCGTCCGCGCGGGGCCGATGCCCCCAGAAGGGCAGGTACTTCACGCGTTCACCGCGTGCCGTGCGCGCCAGGAGGTCGTCCATGTGTTCCTGTCCCATGGCAGCCGAGTCTGACATCCGCCACTGACAGTCGGTATGGGGATTTCCGTGTTCACGCGACACATCGTCGACAGATTCCGTCGCGTAACCAAAAGGAAACAACGGAATCACTTGTTGGTAGAGGTCCCCTCTGTCAGGATCGGCACTCAATTCGAGAAGAAGCTACGCCGCCCCTGGTCAGGGGGGTGGCGGAGGAGAGCGTCATGGGCAACGGCTTCCAGGTGCAGGACCGCTTCGCCGAGGGTGCGCAGTACATCGGCGGACGGCCGCGAGCAGGCACGTCGGGGCGCCACCAGGAGGTGGTGAACCCGGCCACGGGCGAGACGGTGTGCCGGTACGAACTGGCCGGCCCCGAAGACGTCGACGCCGCCGTGGACGCCGCCCGCGTGGCGTTCCCCGGCTGGTCGGGAACCACCCCGGCCGAGCGCTCGGACGCTCTTCACCGATTCGCCGCCGTACTCGCCGCGCGGGCCGAGGACTTCGCGTACGCCGAATCCCTGCAGTGCGGCAAGCCGCTCAAGCTGTCCACCGAGTTCGACGTGCCCGGGACGGTGGACAACACCTCGTTCTTCGCGGGCGCCGCCCGCCACCTGGAGGGAAGGTCCGCGGCCGAGTACAGCGGCGACCACACCTCGTACGTACGCCGGGAGGCCATCGGGGTCGTCGGGTCGATCGCCCCGTGGAACTACCCGCTCCAGATGGCAGCCTGGAAGATCCTCCCGGCCGTCGCGGCGGGCAACACGATCGTGCTCAAGCCCGCCGAGATCACGCCGCTCACCTCGGTGATGTTCGCGCAGGCGGCCACGGAGGCGGGGATCCCCGACGGTGTGATCAACATCGTGTCCGGCGCCGGCCGCGACGCGGGGGAGCACCTCGTCGGACACCCCGACGTCGTGATGACCTCCTTCACCGGGTCCACCGCGGTCGGCAGGCGGGTGGCCGAGATCGCCACGGCCACCGTCAAGCGCCTGCACCTCGAACTGGGCGGCAAGGCGCCGTTCCTCGTGTTCGACGACGCCGACCTCGACGCCGCGGTGAACGGCGCGGTCGCCGCCTCGCTCATCAACACCGGCCAGGACTGCACGGCCGCCACCCGCGCCTACGTCCAGCGCCCCCTGTACGACGCGTTCGTGGCGGGCGTCGCGGCGCTGATGGAGACCGTGCGGCTCGGTGACCCCTTCGCCCCGTCGACCGACCTCGGCCCGCTGATCAGCCACCAGCAGCGCGACCGGGTGGCGGGCTTCGTCGAGCGGGCCCGTGCCTACGCCACCGTCGTCACAGGCGGCGAGGCCCCGGGCGGCGAACTCGCCGCGGGCGCCTACTACCGGCCCACCCTGATCACCGGCGCCGCCCAGGACAGCGAGGTCGTCCGCTCGGAGATCTTCGGCCCGGTCCTCGTGGTGCTGCCCTTCGACACCGACGACGAGGGAATCCGCCTCGCCAACGACACCCCGTACGGCCTCGCCGCGTCCGCCTGGAGCCGCGACCTGTACCGGGCGAACCGCGCGACCCGCGAGATCGCGGCGGGCTGCGTGTGGATCAACGACCACATCCCGATCATCAGCGAGATGCCGCACGGCGGATACAAGGCCAGTGGCTTCGGCAAGGACATGTCGTCGTACTCCTTCGAGGAGTACACGCAGGTCAAGCACGTCATGTACGACAACACCGCGGTGGCCAGGAAGGACTGGCACCGCACCGTCTTCGGGGACCGATAGCAAGCGGCCGCCACCAGGCGGCCCCACCCACCCGGAAGGGCAACGCGTATGGAGCAGTACGAGCCCGAGCGCCTCTCCGCGCCCCAGCTTGCCGCCGTGAGGCGCAGCCTCAGAAACGGCAGGGGAGCCCTTACCCGCCGTTCCCTCCTCCGAGCATCCGGCATGGGCGCCCTCGCGCTCGGCGGCCTCGGCACGCTGAGCGCGTGCGGCATCCCACCCGCGAAGCGGGAGGGGGACACGGCGGCGGCCTCGGACGACCACTCGGCAGCGGAGAAACAGATCAACTTCTCCAACTGGACCGAGTACATGGACGTCAGCGAGGACGAGAAGCGCCGTCCGACCCTGGACGCGTTCACGAAACGCACCGGGATCAAGGTCAAGTACACCGAGGACATCAACGACAACGTCGAGTTCTTCGGGAAGATCAAGCCGCAGCTCGCCGCGGGCCAGGACACCGGGCGCGACCTCGTCATCGTCACGGACTGGCTCGCCGCCCGCATCATCCGGCTCGGCTGGGCGCAGAAGCTCGACGCCTCCAACCTGCCGCACGCGTTCGCGAACCTCTCGCCCCAGTTCCGTACTCCCGACTGGGACCCGGGGCGGGCCTACTCCTACCCCTGGACCGGCATCCCGACGGTCATCGCCTACAACCAGAAGGCGACCGGCGGCCGCAAGGTCGACTCCATCACGCAACTGCTCGACGATCCCAAGCTCAAGGGGAAGGTCTCCTTCCTCTCGGAGATGCGCGACTCGGTCGGCATGACGCTCCTCGACATGGGCAAGGACCCCGGGTCCTTCGGCGACGCCGACTACGACGCCGCCATCGGCCGCATACAGAAGGGCGTCGACAGGAAGCAGATACGCCGCTTCACCGGCAACGACTACACCGCCGACCTCAGCAAGGGCGACATCGCGGCCTGTGTGGCCTGGGCAGGCGACATCATCCAGTTGCAGGCCGACAACCCGGACATCAAGTTCGCGATACCGGCGGCCGGTTACATCACGTCGAGCGACAACATGCTGGTCCCGGCCAGGGCGCGGCACAAGACCAACGCCGAGAAGCTCATGGACTACTACTACGAACCCCCGGTGGCCGCCCAGCTCGCCGCGTACATCAACTACGTCTGCCCGGTCGACGGGGTCGCCGCTGAGCTCGCGAAGATCGACGAGGCGATGGCCTCCAGCACGCTGATCCTGCCCGACAAGGCGATGGCCGCGAAGTCGCGGTCCTTCCGCTCCCTCAGCTCGGAAGAAGAGACGGCGTACGAGGAGAAGTTCGCCAAGCTCATCGGCGCCTGACCGCCCGCCCCCTCCCGATCTCCCCCGACACCACTGGGACCGCGACCCATGACACAGCAGCAGACGGCGGGCGGCGATGTCCGCCTCACCGGGATCAGCAAGACGTACGGCTCCTTCACCGCCGTGCACCCCCTCGACCTGACCGTCCCGCAGGGCTCCTTCTTCGCGCTCCTCGGCGCTTCCGGCTGCGGCAAGACCACCACCCTGCGGATGATCGCGGGGCTGGAGGAGGCCACCACCGGCACCGTCACCCTGGGCGGCCGCGACATCACGGCGCTCCCCCCGTACAAGAGGCCCGTCAACACCGTCTTCCAGAGCTACGCGCTCTTCCCGCACCTCGACGTCACCGAGAACGTGGCCTTCGGCCTGCGGCGGCGCGGCGTGAAGGCCGTGAGGAAGCAGGTCGGCGAGATGCTCGACCTCGTCCAGCTGGGCGACTTCGCCCACCGGCGACCGCACCAGCTCTCCGGCGGCCAGCAACAGCGCGTCGCCGTGGCCCGCGCCCTCATCAACCACCCCCAGGTACTCCTCCTGGACGAGCCGCTCGGCGCCCTCGACCTCAAGCTGCGGCGCCAGATGCAGCTCGAACTCAAGCGGATCCAGACCGAGGTGGGCATCACCTTCGTGCACGTCACCCACGACCAGGAGGAGGCCATGACGATGGCCGACACCGTCGCGGTCATGAACGGCGGCCGGGTGGAACAGCTCGGCGCCCCCGCCGATCTCTACGAGAACCCCAGGACCACCTTCGTGGCGAACTTCCTCGGGACCTCCAACCTCATCGAGGGCGAGATCGTCTCCACCAGCACGGAGATCGTCGTCTCCGCGGGCGGCGGCAAGCTCCGGCTGCCCGGATCGCGGTGTCAGGCCCCGGCCACGAGCGGCGGCAGGCTGCTCCTCGGCATCCGCCCCGAGAAGATCTCCCTCGCACGCGCCGAGGACGCCGGAGCCGAAGCCGAGGGCCGCAACCGCGTCGCCGGACGCATAACCGACTCCAGCTTCATCGGAGTCAGCACCCAGTACGTCGTCGAGAGCCCGGCGGGCGAGGCGCTGCACGTCTACGAGCAGAACGTCGAGCACCGCGCCGGCCTCGCCCCGGGCGCCGAGGTCGTCCTGCACTGGAACCCGGACCACACCTTCGGTCTGGACGCCGCCCAGGACATAGCCGCCGGCGTGGAAAGCGTGGAGGACGCGGCGTGAGCGTCACCGAGGCGCCACCGGCGCGGACCACCGAGCCGGAGATCCGCAAGCCGTCCGCCCGCAAGCGGCTCGTGCCCTACTGGCTGCTGCTCCCCGGCATCCTGTGGCTGCTCGTGTTCTTCGCCCTGCCGATGGTCTACCAGGCGTCGACCTCCGTGCAGACCGGCTCCCTGGAGAAGGGGTTCCAGGTCACCTGGCACTTCCAGACGTACTGGGACGCCCTCACCGACTACTACCCGCAGTTCATCAGGTCCCTGCTGTACGCCGGCACCGCCACGCTCCTGTGCCTGCTGCTCGGCTACCCGCTCGCGTATCTGATCGCCTTCAAGGCGGGGCGCTGGCGCAACCTCGTCCTCGTGCTGGTCATCGCGCCGTTCTTCACCAGCTTCCTGATCCGCACGCTCGCCTGGAAGACGATCCTGGCCGACGGCGGCGCCGTCGTGGACCTCCTCGGCACCCTGCACGTCCTCGACGTCACCAGCTGGCTCGGCTGGACGGAGAACAACCGCGTCCTGGCCACCCCCATGGCCGTCGTCTGCGGTCTGACGTACAACTTCCTGCCGTTCATGATCCTTCCGCTCTACACTTCTCTGGACCGGATCGACGGCCGGCTCCACGAGGCCGCGGGCGACCTCTACGCCGCCCCCGCCACCACCTTCCGCGAGGTGACGCTCCCGCTGTCGATGCCCGGGGTCGTCTCCGGCACGCTGCTGACCTTCATCCCGGCGAGCGGCGACTACGTCAACGCGGAACTCCTCGGCTCCACCGACACCAAGATGGTCGGCAGCGTCATCCAGACCCAGTTCCTGCGGGTCCTGGACTATCCGACGGCGGCCGCCCTCTCCTTCATCCTGATGGCGGTCGTGCTCCTCGTGGTCACCGTCTACATCCGCCGCTCCGGTACGGAGGACCTCGTCTGATGCCCGTAGTCCGATGGATCCGCCGGAACCTGGTCGTACTCGCCGGTCTGCTGACGCTCGCGTACATGATCCTGCCGAACGCCGTCGTCATGGTCTTCTCCTTCAACAAGCCGAACGGACGCTTCAACTACGCCTGGCAGCGGTTCTCCCTGGACGCCTGGAAGGACCCCTGCGGCGTCGCCGACCTCTGCGGTTCGCTCTCGCTCTCGCTGCGCATCGCCGTCTGGGCCACAGCCGGCGCGACCGTGCTCGGCACGATGATCGCCTTCGCCCTGGTCCGCTACCGCTTCCGGGCACGCGGCGCGATCAACTCGCTGATCTTCCTGCCGATGGCCATGCCCGAAGTCGTCATGGCCGCCTCGCTCCTCACGCTCTTCCTCAACCTCGGGGCCCAGCTCGGGTTCTGGACCGTGCTGATCGCCCACATCATGTTCTGCCTCAGCTTCGTCGTCACGGCGGTCAAGGCGCGTGTGATGTCGATGGACCCGAGGCTGGAGGAGGCCGCCCGCGATCTGTACGCCGGCCCCGTCCAGACCTTCGTACGCGTGACCCTGCCCATCGCCGCTCCCGGGATCGCCGCGGGAGCCCTGCTGGCCTTCGCTCTCTCCTTCGACGACTTCATCATCACCAACTTCAACGCGGGCTCCACGGTGACCTTCCCCATGTTCGTCTGGGGATCGGCCCAGCGTGGGACGCCTGTGCAGATCAACGTCATCGGTACGGCCATGTTCGTCATCTCCGTGGCGGTGGTTCTCGCCGGCCAGCTCATATCGAACCGGCGGAAGAGCAATGCGGGAAGATAGAAGAACCCGAAGGAGTTGGAAACCATGGCCCCGGACGCCATGCGTGCTGCCGCACGATCACTCTCCGACGCACGCCCCCTGTCCTTCTGGCTCGACGACCCGGGAAGGCCCCCGGCACTCGCCGCCCTCACCGGGGACGAGCGCTGCGATCTCCTCGTCGTCGGTGGCGGGTACAGCGGCCTGTGGACCGCCCTGCTCGCCAAGGAGCGGGACCCCGGGCGTGATGTCGTCCTCATCGAGGGCGACGAGGTGGGCTGGGCCGCCTCGGGCCGCAACGGCGGGTTCTGTGCGGCGTCCCTGACCCACGGCCTCGCCAACGGACTGGAGCGCTGGCCGGGCGAGATCGGGAAACTGGAGGAGCTGGGCGCGCGGAACCTCGATGCCATCGAGGCGGCCGTCGCCCGTTACTCCATCCCTGATCTTGCGTGGGTATCCCCGGCTTCAGCCGGGGAGGGAAACGCATCCCGAGACCGGAGGCGCGCAGCGCCGGAGCTCTTTGCGCC
>NZ_JBHVCT010000092.1:0-24053 GCF_042803195.1 Streptomyces sp. NPDC057428 | reverse complement strand
CCCCCCCCCCCATCCGCACGCACCGCGCCAGCACCGAGGAGATGCCCGTATGCCCGCTCCCCGCACCGTCCTGCTCACCGGCGCCGCCGGTGGCCTCGGCACCCTGATGCGGGGGCTGCTTCCCGCCTACGGCTACGGCCTCCGGCTGTTCGACCTCACGCCGATCGAGGGCGAACCCGACGCCGTCACCGCCGATCTCTGCGACAGGGACGCACTGCGGGAGGCGATGCGGGGCGTAGACGCGGTCATCCATCTCGCGGGCATCTCCCTCGAAGCCTCGTTCGACAAGATTCTGCGCGCGAACATCGAGGGCACGTACAACCTCTACGAGGCGGCGCGCGAGGAGGGCGTGCGGCGCATCGTGTTCGCGTCGTCCAACCACGCCGTCGGGTACACCCCCCGCCCGGTTTCCGGTGATCCGCTGATCCCGGTCGGGACCCCGCGCCGCCCCGACACCTTCTACGGCCTGTCGAAGTCCTTCGGCGAGGACCTCGCCCAGTTCTACTGGGACAAGCACGGCCTGGAGACCGTCTCGGTGCGCATCGGCTCCTGCTTCATGGAGCCGACCTCGGTGCGGATGCTGTCGGTCTGGATGAGCCCGGGCGACGGGGCGCGCCTCTTCCACGCGGCCCTGACCGCCGAGGACGTGCGCCACACCGTGGTGTACGGCTCGTCGGCCAACACCCGCCTCTGGTGGGACCTGTCGACGGCCCGCGCCCTCGGCTACGACCCGCAGGACGACTCCGAGCAGTACGCCGCCGGGCTGGTCGCCCAGCACGGCGAGCTGGACCCGGAGAACCCCGAGCACGCCCGTATCGGCGGCCACTTCGTCACGAACCCGCCGATCTGGCCCCACTAGTGCGGGGTCGCCCCGCCCGCGCCCCCGCCGGGGCGGGCCGGGCCCGCGGCGGCCGCTGAGCCGTACGGAGCAAGTCCCGGAAGGTAAGGGAACGGCAAAGCCGGGTCGTTCGTTACCCCGTGCATGACCGCAATGACCCCCGGCTCGAACATCCCTCTCTCCGCCGCCCGCGTGGCGGTGGACGTTGCCGCGCCCGTGCGGCTCGACGTCTCGGGCCTGCTGCTCACCGCCGACGGCAAGGTGCGCTCCGACGACGACTTCATCTTCTACAACCAGCCCTCGGGCCCCGGTGTGACCTACCGCTCCGGCGGCGGTTCGGCGCCGGACGCGATCGTGGTGGACACCACCGCGGTCCCCCCGGGCATCGAGAAGATCGTCGTCACGGCGAGCCCCGATGCGGCGGGCCAGACCTTCCAGGGCGTGGAGCCCACCGCCACCGTGCGCAACGCCGACGACGGCAGCGTGCTCGCCACCTTCACCCCGCCCCAGCTGGGCGGCGAGACGGCGCTGGTGGTCATCGAGGTCTACCTGCGCAACGGCGCCTGGAAGGCCCGCGCCGTCGGCCAGGGCTACGCGAACGGCCTGGCCGGCATCGCCACGGACTTCGGCGTCACGGTGGAGGAGCCCGCGGCAGCCGCGCCGCCCGCACCCGCCGCGGCTCCCCAGGCACCGCCCGCCGCTCCCCCGACGGCCGCTCCGCTCGACCCCCGGATCGCTCCCCAGGCACCCGCCGCGCCGCCCGCACCCGTGGGCTCCGGCAAGATCAACCTGGACAAGGGCCGGATCAGTCTCCAGAAGAACCAGACGGTGTCCCTGGTCAAGGCCGGGAAGCCGCTGCTGTCCCAGGTCAAGATGGGCCTCGGCTGGGAGCCCGCCTTCCGCGGAAAGGACATCGACCTCGACGCCTCGGTGATCGCGTACGGCCCCGACCGCAAGCACCTGGACAGCTGCTACTTCGGCAAGCTCTCCATCCTGAACGGCGCGATCAAGCACTCCGGCGACAACCTCACGGGTGAGGGCGCCGGCGACGACGAGGTGATCGTCGTGGACCTCGGCCGGATCCCCGCCGACGCGACCGGCCTGGTCTTCACGGTGAACTCGTTCACCGGCCAGAAGTTCAGCGAGGTCGCGAAGGCTTACTGCCGCCTGATCGACGCGGCCACCGACGAGGAGCTGGTCCGCTTCGACCTGACCGGCGCGGAGCCGCAGACCGGCGTGATGATGGCCAAGCTGATCAAGCAGTTCTCCGGCGAATGGGAGATGACCGCCATGGGCGAGTTCGTGAAGTCACGGACCGTCCGGGGCATGGTCAAGCCCGCGGCCAAGGCCCTGTAAACCGTCACCGGACGCCGGAGCCGGCGGTCGGGTGCCCCGGAAACGGCTTCCGGGGCACCCGACGGGTTTCCCCTCAGGTGCCCCGGATCCGGAGAATTTCCGGTCGGACGCTTTGCGTGCTCGTCCTCCTTCTCAGAGCTTGGTCAGCTTGGAGTACGGGCTCAGGATCCTCCCCTGTCGCCCCGAGAAGTCGATGAGCACTGCGTCGTTGTCGCCCTCGACAGCGAGGACTCGGCCGAGTCCGAACTGGTCGTGCGACACCCTGTCGCCCACATCGAAGCATTCGACCGGTGGGGCCGCCTGGGCCGGGCGGTTGAAGGGACTGGAAGGCAGGTGACGCCGGGAACCGGCTGACTGTTTCATTACGGTCGAGTATGCGCCCTGTAAGCCCCCGACGCCATGCCCGACCGCTCCGGAGCGGTCAGTAGTGCCGGATTCGTAATCAGCAGTTCCGGCCCGAACCCCGGTCCTGGCCCCTTCGCGCGGGGGGAGTGTGCGGATCGCCGCACCGCAAAGACCCCCGAAGGTGTGGCTGCTCACGCCCATCGCCTGCAGGCGCCCGGCCAGGTCGGCCGGACGCGCACGGTCGGCACCCGGCTCCCGCCCGTGGGGCGCGGATGAACCCGAACGGCCGGTGGGCACCGTCCACCCGCTCGGCCCCTTGCCCGCCTCCACCGGCCGGAGCACCGCCCCTCCGCACGAAACGGGAACACGCGTGCGGCGCGCAAGGGGATGCCCCTGACGCGCCGCAGGCGGCCGGAAGCGTGTCAGTGCTTGTGCGGCTGCCGCTTCCACGGGCCGGTGACGGCCAGCATGATGCCCGGCGTCTGGATGTTGGCGAACAGCGTCTTTCCGTCCGGCGAGAAGGTGACCCCGGTGAACTCGCTGTACGACGGCTCCTCCGCCGTGCCGACGTTCAGCTCGTTTCGCGCGATCGGGTAGGTGCGGCCGCTCTCGGTCGCACCGAAGAGGTGCTGGACGCCCTCCCCGTCCTCCGCGATGACCAGACCGCCGTAGGGCGAGACGGTGATGTTGTCGGGACCGTCGAAGGCCCCGTCCTTCGACGGGTCGGCGTTGACGCCGAGGAGGACCTTCAAGGTCAGCGTGCGGCGCTTGGGGTCGTAGAACCAGACCTGGCCGTCGTGCGCGACCGGGCTCTCGCCGCGGGCGAACGAGGAGACGATGTAGGTGCCGCCGTCGCCCCACCACATGCCCTCGAGCTTGCGGGCGCGGGTGACCTGGCCTTCGGAGAACTGCTTGCGCACGGAGACGGTCTTCGCGTCACGGTCGGGTACGTCGACCCAGTCCACGCCGTAGACCGTGCCGGTCTTCGTGGCGCGGGACAGGTCGTCGACGAACGTGCCGTTCTTGTCGAAGCACCGGGTGGCCTGCAGGACACCCGCGTCGTCGGCGAGGGTGCGCAGCTTGCCGCGGCCGTGCTTGAAGCCGTGCGGCGGCACCCAGCGGTAGAGCAGTCCGTTGGGACCCGACGCGTCCTCGGTGAGGTAGGCGTGTCCGAGCTTGGGGTCGATGACCACGGCTTCGTGGGCGTACCTGCCGAAGGCTTTGACGGGGCGCGGGTCGCGGTTGGCCCGCTTGTCGTACGGGTCGACCTCGAAGACGTATCCGTGGTCCTTGAGCAGGCCGTTCTTACCGGCCCTGTCCTCGGTCTCCTCGCAGGTCAGCCAGGTGCCCCACGGCGTGCTGCCGCCGGCGCAGTTGGTCGACGTGCCCGCGATGCCGACCCACTCGGCCGTGCGGCCGTCACGGCGGGTCTCCACGACGGTGCAGCCGCCGGCGGCGACCGGGTCGTAGACGAGGCCCTCGGTGAGCGGCACGGGGTACTCCCAGCCGGCCCGGGTGCCGCTCAGCTCGTGGTTGTTGACCAGGAGGGTGACGCCGCGGGCTCCCTCGAATGCCGCGGTGCCGTCGTGGTTGGAGGGGGTCGACTCCCCCGTCTCCAGCTTCGTGACGCCAGTGTGGGTGACCACGCGGTAGGAGAATCCGGCGGGCAGCGCGAGGATGCCCTTCGGGTCGGGGAGCAGCGGGCCGTAGCCCAGCTTCCCGCCCTGGTCGTGACCGTGGTCATGGTCGTGGTCATGACCGAGGCCGTCGTGGCCGTGGCGTGCGTCCTCGGCCGCCAGGGCGCCCGGCGCCGTCGCCAGCGCGCCCACGGCACCGGTCAGGGCGATACCGGCGCCGGTCAGAGCGGACTGTCTGGTGAATTCCCTGCGGCTGAACGACATCGCGGACTCCTGCTGTTGCGTGACCGGGTGAGCTGGCGTGTAAACGCTCCACCCGCCGCACCAACAGGAGTTGAACGACGCACGACGTACGGCGGGCCCGTACGCCAAGCCGAACGGCTTTTGCGTACGAACCGGGCCGGCCCGCACTCTCCCGACCGGCCCCCTCGTGGCCGAAAGCGCCCCTGCGCTCAGCCGTTCCCGCGTGAGCGGGCCTTGAAGGCGGCCTTGCGGGCGTCCTTCGCACTCTTGCGGTCACGGTGCAGCCGCCCCATCGCCTCCAGCACCTCGGCGGTCGCGGGGTGGTCCACCCGCCACGCCTCGTCCAAGAACCCGCTGTGCTGGCCCGAGAGGCCCTCGACGAGCTCCTGGAGCTCGTCCATCTCGCCCTCGGCGTCCAGCTGGGCGGCGATCGTGTCGACGGCGAGCCAGAAGATCATCGACTCCGGGGGCGCGGGCACGTCGGCTGCTCCGCGCTCCGCGAGCCAGACCCGCGCGAGACCGCCGAGCTCGGGGTCGTCCAGGACCGCGCGGACGGCGGGCTCCGCCTCGGCCCCGGCGAGGGCGAGCGCCTGCTGGCAGTGGAGTCTGCGCAGAGGGGCGCGCCGGTCGGCTCCGCGGGCCGCACTCAGGAGCTCGGCCGCGGCGGCCTGTGCCCCGTCGGCCCCGCGCCCGCCGAGCCACAACCCGATCTCGGTGCGCGCGGCGTCCTCCGGGTAGTGGGCGATGCCGCCGAGCAGTGCGTCGGCCCCCTTGTCGGCGAGGTCGCCGACGGCCGGCGCGTCCACCCCCGCCTCCAGCATCCGCTCGCGGATGCCGTAGAGGCCGAGCGGAGTCAGCTTCACCATGCCGTAGCGGGTCAGGTCCTCGTCGTCGACCGGCGGCGACGCCTCCTCCCCCTCCTCGGTCAGCAGGGTCTCGTCCACCGGCACGTACTCGACGATCCCGATGGGTTCGAGGACCCGGAACTGGTCGTCCAGCCGCATCATGGCCTCCGACACCTGTTCCAGGACGTCGTCGGTGGGCTCGTCCATGTCGTCGGGCACCACCACGGAGGCGGCGAGGGCGGGCAGCGGTACGGGGGCGCCGGCGGGCCCCACCTCCGAGAGGGTCAGCAGGTAGAGGTTGCCCAGCACCCCGTCGAGGAGGTCTGCCTCGGCCTCCGGGTCCCAGTCGAGGGCGTCGAAGTCGACACTGCCGTCCTCGCCGATGAGGTCGGCGAAGTCGTCGAACGCCGGGGCCGTGGCGTCCGCGTGCACGGCGTCCAGGCCGTCGAGCCAGATCGCCAGGACGTCCTGCGGCGATCCGGAGGTCAGCAGTGCCAGGTTCTCCCCGGCGGTGACGGTCCCCTCCGCGGCCCCGTCCTCCTGCTCGTCCTGCGGGTCCTCCACGTCCACGAGCCCCGTGTCGACGGCGAGGCGCCACGCCTCGCTCGCGTAGGCCGCGCCGTCCTCGTCGGCTGCGAGACCGAGGTGCTCCGCAGCCTCGGGCAGCTGCGCGTCGACGAGTTCGCCACCCGCGCCCACCCGGGTCGCGGGCCCCGCCCAGCGGGCGAGCCGGGCGGCACGGGCGAGCAGCGGTGCGGCCAGCGCGTCCCGGGCCAGCTCGGCCTCGGTGTGCAGCCGCACCGGCGGCAGGGAGGGGGGCTCTGCGGACATCTGGGGGTTCTCCTCGGGGCGTGCGCGGGCTCTGTCACGGCCGGATCCCGTGCCATGGGATCCGGGCCGCCGCCCAGCGTAGACGCATTTCGTCGGGTGCCGCCGGGTGTTGCCGAGGGCCTGCCCCGGTTCCGGGCACGGGCGCCCGGCGACGGACCGCACCGCCCTTCGGGCTGTGGCGGGTGAGCCCGTCGCTGCCACCGGCCGGGGGCACTCGCGGACCGGCGTCCCCGTCGGGTCGGGCACCTGGGGAGCAAGGCCGTTCAGCCGGTGGTGGCCGGTCACCGCAGTAGGCGAGGGTGAGCACGACGGCACGGGCGAACATCACCGTCTCGACCGGCCCCATGTCCACGACCTCGCCGGAGGCGGGGCAGCCGTCCGACGGCACCCCGGGCTCCGGGCCATCCTGTGTGGGCCCGTCCGCCGAGGCTGCAGGCCACGGGGCTCCGTGCCGCGGCCGGCTCCCCCTCCCGACCGTTCAGCGCTCCTTGGCCGTCACCCCAAGCAGAACTAAGTGGACCCGTACGGACCGGGAGCCGAGACTGCGGAGATGACATCCCACCGGGCAGGGCCCTTCGGCCGCACCCTCTGCGCCATGATCACGCCGTTCACCGACGCCGGTGACCTGGACCTGGACACCGCACGCCGTCACGCCGCCGGCCTGGTCGCGGACGGCTGCGACGGACTCGTCCTCAGCGGCACCACGGGCGAGTCGCCGACCACGACGGACGAGGAGAAGGGCGCCCTGCTGCGGGCGGTACGGGAGGCGGTGGGCGACTCGGTCCCGCTCGTGGCGGGGGTCGGCGGCCCCGACACACGGCACACGGTGCGTCTCGTCCGGGAGGCGGAGGCAGCGGGGGCGGACGGACTGCTCGTGGTGACGCCGTACTACAGCCGGCCCCCTCAGGAGGCGGTCGAGGCGTACTTCCTCAGGGTCGCGGAGTCCACCGGCCTGCCCCTGATGCTGTACGACATCCCCGGCCGCACCGGCACGAGGATCGAACCGGCGACCCTGTTGCGCCTGGCGGAGCACCCGCGCGTCGTGGCGGTCAAGGACTGTTCCTACGACCTGCTCGCGGCGACGAAGGTGATGGCGCGGACCTCACTGGCGTACTACTCGGGCTGCGAGGAACTGAACCTCCCGCTGTACGCGCTGGGCGGCGCCGGCTACGTCAGTACGGTCGCCAACGCGGCGCCGCGCCGGATGCGGGCCGTGCTGGACGCGTTCGACGCCGGCGACACGGCGGAGGCCGCCCGCCTCAACGCGCTCAACATCGCCCTCGTCGAGGCGATGATGGCCTCCGGCCTGCCGGGCGCGGTCACGGCGAAGGCCCTGCTGGACGCGGGACCGGTCCGCGAACCGCTGCAGCCCGCCGGGCGCGAGGCGACCGACGGGCTGCGCAGGGTCTACGACGAACTGATCTCCGCTACAGGCTAGTTGTGGCTGTGGAGTACGTCGTTGAGCCCGCCCCACACCGCGTTGTTCGGGCGGGCCTCGACCGCGCCGGACACCGAGTTGCGGCGGAAGAGGATGTTGGAGGCGCCGGAGAGCTCGCGGGCCTTGACGACCTGTCCGTCCGGCATCGTGACCCGGGTGCCGGCCGTGACGTAGAGCCCGGCCTCGACGACGCACTCGTCGCCGAGCGCGATCCCGACCCCGGCCTCCGCCCCGACCAGGCAGCGCTGTCCGATGACGATGCGCTCCTTGCCACCGCCGGACAGCGTGCCCATGGTGGACGCGCCGCCGCCGATGTCGGACCCGTCGCCGACGACGACACCCGCGGAGATCCGGCCCTCGACCATGGAGGTGCCGAGGGTGCCCGCGTTGAAGTTGACGAAGCCCTCGTGCATCACGGTCGTCCCGGCGGCCAGGTGGGCCCCGAGCCGGACCCGGTCGGCGTCGGCGATCCGCACGCCCTTGGGCGCGACGTAGTCCGTCATCCGGGGGAACTTGTCGACCGAGGTGACCTGGAGGTGCAGCCCCTCGGCGCGGGCGTTGAGCCGGACCTTCTCCAGGTCGTCGACCGCGACCGGACCCAGCGAGGTCCAGGCGACGTTGGCGAGGAAGCCGAAGATGCCGTCGAGGTTCTGCCCGTGGGGCTGCACCAGGCGGTGCGAGAGCAGGTGCAGCCGCAGGTAGGTGTCGTGGGCGTCGAGCGGCTTGTCGTCGAGCGAGGAGATGACCGTGGACACGGCGACGATCTCCACCCCGCGGCGGGCGTCCACACCGATGGCCCTGGCGGCGCCCTCGCCGAGGCGGTTCACCGTCTCCTCGGGGCTCAGGCGCTGGGTGCCGGCCGGGCCGGGCTCGGCGGTGAGCTCGGGAGCGGGGAACCATGTGTCGAGGACGGTGCCGTCACCGGCGATGGTGGCGAGGCCGGCGGCGACGGCGCCGGTGGTGCGGGCGGAGCCCTGGGAAGTCGTGTCGGTCATGACCGAAACCTAACCGCCCGGGGCCCGCGCGGGCGAACCGGTCTCATCGTCAGGGAGGGTTCACGCGTACGGCGCGCGGCCAGTACGGCGACGCCCGCGCCGCAGGCGAGGACCGCGCACAGGGGCCAGAGCAGCCCGGGCGAGGCCGCGTACAGCGCTCCCCCCAGGGGTGGCGCGAGGACCTGGCCGCTGATCGAGGCTCCGGCGTAGAGGCTCTGGAAGCGGCCCTGGGCGTGGTCGGGTGCCTGGTCGGCGACGTAGGCCGTGGCCGTCGTCTTGTAGAGGATCTCGCCCGCGGTAAGGGACACCATCATCGTGACGGCGAACAGCACCCCCGCGCCGGGTATCAGCACCGCGTATCCGAGTCCCACCAGGAGGAGGCCGACTCCGACGACGGTGAGGGGTGCCCGTCGGCGCAGCAGGTGGGCTGCGGGGAGCTCGAGGCAGAGGATGACGCCCCCGTTGACGGCGATCAGCCAGCCGTAGAACTGGGTGCCGTGACCGTGGTCGGCGAGGAAGACCGGGAGTGTGGAGTACTGCTGGCGGTAAACGAGGTCGACGCAGACGATCGCGGCGAGCAGCACGAGCACCGCGGGCCTGGCCCGGAGTTCGCTCCACAGGCCAGGGGCACGCGGGTCGTGCGCCGGCCGCGCGCGGACGGTACCGCGGGCGGGCAGGACCGCGGCGGCGTATGCCGCGAAGAGCAGGGTGCCCAGACCGTCGGCCAGGAAGAGCCAGTCGTAGGAGTAGCGGCCGGCGATCAGCGCGCCGAGCGGCGGCCCGACGACGAAGCCACCGTTGGAGGCGAACCGGGTGAGGGCGAAGCTCGGGCGGCGGGCGCCGGGCGGGACGGAGACCGCGACGAGGGTGGCGTTCGCCGCCCGGACGACCCCGGAGGCGTACTGCGCGAGGGGCAGCACCGCGTACAGGGCCGGGACGGGCAGCGCGGGGAGGGTGACGAGCGCGGCGCCGCTCACGCAGGCGCCGGTCAGGAGCATCCGCCGGTGGCCGAACCGGTCGCCGAACCAGCCGCCGGTGAAGTTCCCGGCGACCAGGCCGAGTCCGCCGACCCCGCTGATGACCCCCGCCTCGGCGACGGACAGGCCGCGCGGACCGGTGAGGTAGACGAAGAGATAGACGAAGGTGAAGCTGACGAGGGCGTTGAGGAAGGCGCCGAACGCCAGGAGCCGCACCGTGCCCGGTACGTCGCGCAGCATGCTCATCCCGTGCCCCCCGTGGCAGTGAGTTCCTTTTGGGAACGGACTATGGCAGTGTCACTCCCGCAGGTCAACCGAGAAGAAGGGCGAACACCGTGCCTCAGCGCACCAGCCTGGCCGACGCCGACTGCGCGATCGCGCAGGCCCTGGACGTCGTGGGCGACTGGTGGACCCTGCTGATCGTGCGCGACGCCGCGCGCGGCGTGCACCGCTTCGACGCGCTCCAGCAGGAACTGGGCGTGTCACGCAAGGTGCTGACGGAGCGTCTGAAACTGCTGACGGACGCCGGCGTGCTGGCCCGGCAGCCCTACCAGGACCGCCCGGTCCGTCACGAGTACCGGCTCACCCCACGCGGCCGCGCCCTGCTGCCGGTGCTGATCGCACTCCAGGACTGGGGCGACACCTGGGTACTCGGAGAGGGAGAGACGATGGCGACGGCCGAGCAGGACTCCGACGAGGCGGCGCGCGTGCGGGCCCTGGTGGGCACCAGGCTGCCCGCGCTCGAACTGCTCGACGACGAGGGCGGGTCGCGCGATCCCGTCGCCGCCACCCCGTACACCGTCCTGTACTGCTTCCCGAGCGCGTACGCCCGCAGGGACGCCTATCCCCCGGGCTGGGCCGGGATCCCGGGGGCGAGCGGCTGCACCCTGGAGTCGTGCACCTACCGCGACCAGCTGGCCGAGTTCACCGCGGCGGGCGCGACGGTGCACGGCGTCTCCACCCAGCGCCCCGACGAGCAGCGGGCGTTCGCGGAGAAGGAGGGGCTGCGCTTCCCGCTGCTCTCCGACGCCGGGCTGACGTTCACGGCGGCGCTGCGGCTCCCGACGTTCCGCGTGGCGGGCGTGAGCCGGCTGAAGAGGCTGACGCTGGTGGTGGACCGGGACCGCACCGTGGTCGAGGCGCTTTACCCGATCTCGGACATCGAGGCCAGCGTGCGGGCCGCGCTGGAGGCCGTGCACGGGCACTCCGCCTGAGCCCGCTCAACGGCCGGGTGATCCTGCGGCGACCCGCGACAGCATCTCCCTGGCGTACGCGGCGTCGAAGTCGCCCCCGGTCAGCAGGACCTGGAGGCTGATGCCGTCCAGCAGCGCGACGAGCGCCCGTGCGGTGGCGGCGTCGGTGCGCCGGGCGACGACCTCGGCCAGACCGTCGGCCCACTCCGCGGCGACCGGCCGCAGGGCGGGCCGGCGCAGGGCGGCCAGGTAGAGCTCGTACTCCAGCTCCATCGGTCCGCGCCCGCCGGCGAACCACTCCTCCAGCAGCCGCGTCAGCTCGTCGGCGAGCGGCACCTCCGGGTCGCGGAGGTACGCGCTCTCGCGTACGGTCCGGGCGAAGTTCTCGTTGCACCGGCGCAGGGCCGCCACCAGCAGCTCGTCGAGCGAGGCGAAGTGATAGGTCGTCGAGCCCAGCGGCACGTCGGCCTCGGCCGCGACCGTGCGGTGACTGAGCCCCGCGATGCCCCGGGCCGCGACGACGCGGATGGCCGCCTCGATGATGCGCTCGCGCCGCCCGGGGTCGTACCGGCGGGCCATCAGTGCGCCCCTCCGAGGTTGAGGACCACGACCCCCGCGATCACCAGCGCGATGCCCGCCAGTTTGAGGAGGCTCGCGGACTCGCCCATCCAGAGGATGCCGATGACGGCGATCGCCGCGGTGCCCGTGCCCGCCCAGATGGCATAGGCGGTGCCGATGGAGAGCGTCTTGAGCGTCTGGGCGAGCAGGGCGAAGGCCAGCACGTAGCCCACGACCGTCACGAGCGAGGGCCAGAACCGGGTGAAGCCCTCGCTGTACTTCATGGCCGTAGTCCCGGCCACCTCTGCGGCGATGGCCGCGGCAAGCAGTCCGTAACCCATGCGTACCAGCGTACACAGCGTTGCGTACGGCCGTACGCAACTCCGGCGCATCCCTGCGGTGACCGGGCAGGACGGGTTCCAGGGTTCCCACGGGACGCTACGGTGTGCGCACCGGTACGACCGGATGATGATCGGACCACAACAACACAACGGAGTAGCAGTGGCGCAGGACGCAGGGTGGGGCGGCGGCGTGTACGGAGGCGCACCGTACGGCGGAAGTCCGTACGGGGGACCTCCGGGATGGGGCGGCTGGGTGCCGCCGCCGAAGCCGGGGGTGATACCGCTCGCCCCGTTGAAACTGGGGGACGTCCTGAACGGGGCGTTCTCCACCATGGGCAGGTACTGGAAGCAACTGTTCGGCATAGCGGGCGCGTTGTACGGCGGTGCGGCGCTGGTGATGGCCGCGGCGGTGGCGGTGGCGTACTCCGCCGTCGCGCACCACATGACCGAGCTGGCCTCGCTCGGCTACGGAGAGGACCCCACGTCGGCGGACGTCGTGCCGCTGGTGATCGCGGGCGGCGTCCTGGTGCTGCTGGGCATCGTGGTCATGTCGGTGGTCTCGGGCCTGATGTACGCGGTGGTGCCGGCCGTGCTCCAGGAGGCGGTCCTCGGCCGGCCCGTCGCCTTCGGGACGGTGTGGCGCCGGGCCTGGGCCCGTGTCGCGCCGGTGATCGGCGCGTTGGTCCTCACGGCCCTGATCGTGGTCGTGCCGATGGTGCTGATCCTGGTCGCCTTCGTCGGGGTGATCATCAGCGTGGTCGCCATGGACGACGGCGGCGGCAGCGGCGGTTCCGTCACGGCGATCACGCTGGGCGTCATCGGCGCCCTGGCGACCGGTCCGGTGGCCACCTGGCTCTGGATAAAGTTCTGCCTGGCGCCGGCGGTCGTGGTGTTCGAGGGGCAGCGTCCCGTCGCCGCACTGCGCCGCTCGGCCCAGCTGGTCCGCGGCGACTGGTGGCGGATCTTCGGCATCACGCTCCTGGCCGGCCTGATGGCGTCCACGGCCGGTTATGTGATCCAGATGCCGTTCTCCCTCCTCGGCATCTTTCCCGGCATGATCGGCACCGCGTCTCTCGACGACGACCCGAGTGCGGCGGCGGTGGTGATCGCGTTGAGTGGCTACCTGGTCGCGACGCTGCTGGGACAGCTCGTGAGCCAGATCATCTCGACGACGTTCCCCCAGCTGGTGACCGGCCTGCTGTACGTCGACAGGCGCATGCGTACGGAGGACCTCGGCCCGGTCCTCGCCCAGGCCGCCGGCACTCCGGCCACGCCGCCCCCGCCCTTCGAGGGCGGCATCCCGCAGGAGTGACCGCCACCGGGGCCCCACCTCACACGCGGACCGTGGAGCACGGTGGGGCTCCGGCGGTCAGTCCAGCAGCGTCTTCTTCGGCCGGAGCACGCAGAACTCGTTGCCCTCCGGATCCGCCAGCACCACCCAGGTGACGTCCCCGCCCTGCCCGACATCCAGCCGCCGGGCCCCCAGCGCGATGATGCGCTCGACCTCGGTGGCCAGGTCGTCGGGGGAAAGGTCGATGTGCAGCCGGTTCTTGGCCGTCTTCCCCTCGGGCACGGGGACGAAGCACATGCCCGGCAGAGCGGTCTCATCGGCCCCGATGACGATCTCGACCTCGTCCTCGAAGAGGATCCGCCAGTCCAGCACCTCGCACCAGAAGCGGGCGAGGGACGGCAGGTCGTGCGTGTCGACGGTGAGTTGGTACAGACGAACGGCCATGCCCGCCAGTCTGCTGGGGGTCCCCCCGGCTCGCAAGACACGGGGGCAGGCACGGCCGTTGTCCGGTGGAACACCCTCTCGAGCGGACCCGGGCGGTCAGTTCCCCACGGTGAACCAGGTGGCGCGGGACTTCTTCCACTCCGCGTGGTCCAGGTCCTTGGCCTCCGTGCCGTCCCCGTACAGGTCCGCGGCACCGGCGTCCGTGATCACCTGCGCCCGCGTGCCCGCGACCGTCAGATCCGGCACCGAGACGACGGCCTCCCAGCCGCCCGGGTCGGTGGTGGGCAGCGTCGCCCGCCGGACCGGTGCGTGTCCGGCGACGCCGTCCCAGCTGTAGAGGGCGTACGGGTCGGAGCTGTCGTCGGCCTCCCAGGAGCCGGCCACGACCAGGTACTGGTCGGCGGCGTTCTTCCGGATGTCGCGGATGGTCAGCCCGCCGAGGTCAAGCTCGATCGGCGTGCCGAAGACGGCCTTCGTGCCGCTTCCGGTCACCTTGTCCAAGTTGGTCACGGGCACGATCAGGGCCTTGCCGCTGAGCAGGCTCCGACCCGGGCGCGAACGGCGTGCACACGTCATGCGTACGGGGGACAACAACGCACGACGGCCCCGGCATCAAGCCGGGGCCGTCCGTGACGTCGTGGATCAGACGTTGAAGCCGAGCGCGCGAAGCTGCTCGCGGCCGTCGTCGGTGATCTTGTCCGGACCCCACGGCGGCATCCAGACCCAGTTGATCCGCAGCTCGTTGACGATGCCGTCCGTCGCGGACTTCGCCTGGTCCTCGATCACGTCGGTCAGCGGGCAGGCCGCCGACGTCAGCGTCATGTCGAGGGTGGCGATGTTGGCGTCGTCGATGTGGATGCCGTAGATCAGGCCCAGGTTGACGACGTCGATCCCCAGCTCGGGGTCGACCACGTCGTACAGGGCCTCGCGGACCTCCTCCTCGGAGGCCGGCTTGGTGGTGAGAGTCTCGTTGTCGCTCATGCCGTCTTCCCTTCGGACAGCGCCTGCGCCGTCGCATCCTTCCACGCCATCCAGCTCAGCAGCGCGCACTTGACCCGGGCCGGGTACTTGGAGACGCCGGCGAACGCCACAGCGTCCTCCAGCACCTCCTCCATCGCGTCGTCCGGCTCCAGCTGGCCCTTGGACTGCATCAGTTCCAGGAACGCCTCCTGGATCCTCTGCGCCTCGCCGAGTTCCTTGCCCACGAGCAGCTCGTTGAGCACGGACGCGCTGGCCTGGCTGATGGAGCAGCCCTGACCCTCGTAACTGACGTCGGCGATGGTCTCGCCGTCGTATTTCACGCGGAGTGTGATCTCGTCGCCGCACGTCGGGTTGACGTGGTGCACCTCGGCGTCGCCGTCCCGCAGGCCACGCCCGTGGGGGTGCTTGTAGTGGTCCAGGATCACTTCCTGGTACATGGAATCAAGCTTCACCAGTCAACCCTCTGCCGTCTAACCGAAAAAGTTCCGCACGTGCTCCAGCCCGTCCACCAGGGCGTCGACCTCGGCCGGCGTGGAGTACAGGTAGAACGACGCCCGCGTCGTCGCAGGAATTCCGTACCGCAGGCAGACCGGCCGGGCGCAGTGGTGTCCGACCCGCACGGCGATGCCCTGTTCGTCGAGTACCTGCCCCACGTCGTGGGGATGGATGTCCCCGAGCGTGAAGGAGATCGTCGCGCCCCGGTCCTCGGCCGTCGCCGGGCCGATGATCCGGAGGTCCGGGACCTCCAGGAGCCGGCGCACCGCGTACTGGGTGATCGCCTGCTCGTGGCGGTGGATGTTCTCCATGCCGATCGAGGTGAGATAGTCCACGGCCGCGCCGAGGCCGACGGCCTGCGCGATCGGGGGCGTACCCGCCTCGAACTTGTGCGGAGCCGGCGCGTACGTCGAGGAGTGCATCGACACGGTCTCGATCATCTCGCCGCCGCCGAGGAACGGCGGCAGGTCCTCGAGGAGCTCCTGCCGCCCCCACAGGACGCCGATCCCGGTCGGGCCGACCATCTTGTGACCGGTGAAGGCCACGAAGTCCGCCTGCAGTGCCTGCACGTCGAGCACCATGTGCGGGGCGGCCTGCGAGGCGTCTATGCAGACCAGCGCGCCGACCTGCTGGGCACGCCGGATGATCTTCTCGACCGGGTTGACCGTGCCCATGATGTTGGAGACCAGCGTGAAGGTGACGATCTTCGTCTTCTCCGTGATGATCTCATCGATGTTCGACAGGTCCAGCCGGCCGTCGTCCGTGATGCCGAACCACTTCAGCTTCGCACCGGTGCGCTGCGAGAGCAGCTGCCACGGCACGATGTTCGAGTGGTGCTCCATCTCGGTGGTGACGATCTCGGTGTCACTGTCGACCCGATAGGGCTCATCCGCCCAGCCGAGCATGTTGGCGACGAGGTTGAGCGACTCCGAGGCGTTCTTGGTGAAGATCACCTCGTTGCGGCTGGGGGCGTTGATGAAGGCGGCGACCTTGTCGCGGGCGCCTTCGTACAGCGCGGTGGCCTCCTCCGCGATGGTGTACACACCGCGGTGGACGTTGGCGTTGTGCCGCTCGTAGTACTCACTGAGGGCGTCGAGGACCTGGCGCGGCTTCTGCGAGGTCGCCGCGCTGTCCAGGTACACGATCTTCTTGCCGTCGTGGACCGTGCGGTCCAGGATCGGGAAGTCCTTGCGGATCGCCTCGGTGTCGAGGAGGCCGGAGAGCCCCTGTCGGGCGTCAGTCACGCGGAAGCGCCACCCTTCACATATGCCTCGTAGCCCTCGTTCTCCAGCTTGTCGGCGAGCTCGGCGCCACCGGACTCGGCGATGCGGCCGTTGGCGAAGACGTGCACGAAGTCGGGCTTGATGTAGCGGAGGATCCGCGTGTAGTGCGTGATCAGCAGGGTGCCGACCTCGCCGCGCTCGCGCACCCGGTTGACGCCCTCGGACACGACGCGCAGGGCGTCGACGTCGAGGCCGGAGTCGGTCTCGTCGAGGATGGCGATCTTCGGCTTGAGCAGCTCCAGCTGCAGGATCTCGTGGCGCTTCTTCTCACCGCCGGAGAAACCCTCGTTGACGTTCCGCTCGGCGAAGGCGGGGTCCATCTGGAGCTCGGCCATCGTCTCCTTGACCTCCTTGACCCACGTCCGCAGCTTGGGGGCCTCACCGCGGACGGCGGTGGCGGAGGTGCGCAGGAAGTTGGAGACCGAGACACCGGGGATCTCGACCGGGTACTGCATGGCGAGGAACAGGCCGGCGCGGGCCCTCTCGTCGACGGACATCTCCAGGACGTCCTCGCCGTCCAGGGTCACCGTGCCACTCGTGATCGTGTACTTGGGGTGACCCGCGAGCGAGTAGGCGAGGGTGGACTTGCCGGACCCGTTGGGGCCCATGATGGCGTGCGTCTCGCCCTGCTTCACGGTCAGGTCGACGCCCTTGAGGATCTCCTTCGTGGCGTTGTCGGCCTCGACGGAGACGTGCAGGTCGCGGATTTCAAGCGTTGCCATGGGTGACTCAGGACTCCTGTGTGACGGAGACGAGCACATCGTCCCCTTCGATCTTGACGGGGTATACGGGGACGGGGCGCGTCGCGGGAAGACCGGACGGCTTGCCGGTGCGGAGGTCGAAGCTCGATCCGTGCAGCCAGCACTCGATCGCGCAGTCCTCCACCTCTCCCTCGGACAGCGAGACGTTCGCGTGCGAGCAGATGTCGTTGATCGCGAACACCTCGCCCTCCGTGCGGACGACGGAGACCGGCGTGCCGTCGAGCTCCACCCGCTTGGGGGTGTCGTCCTCCAGCTCGCTCAGCGCACAGGCTTTGACGAAGGCCATGTCAGACCGACGCCTTCAGCTCGGCCTCGATCTTGTCGAGAAGCCGGGCCTCGACGTCGGGGAGACCGATCTGCTGGACCAGCTCGGCGAAGAAGCCGCGCACGACGAGCCTGCGGGCCTCCTCCGCCGGAATACCGCGGGACTGCAGGTAGAACAGCTGCTCGTCGTCGAAGCGGCCGGTCGCCGAGGCGTGGCCGGCGCCGACGATCTCGCCGGTCTCGATCTCCAGGTTGGGCACGGAGTCGACCCGGGCGCCGTCGGTCAGAACCAGGTTGCGGTTCATCTCGTAGGTGTCGGTGCCTTCGGCGGCGGCCTGGATGAGCACGTCACCGATCCACACCGCGTGTGCGCCGTCGCCCTGCAGAGCGCCCTTGTAGGCGACGTTGGACTTGCAGTGCGGGGCGTTGTGGTCGACGAGGAGGCGGTGCTCCTGGTGCTGGCCCTTGTCGGTGAAGTAGAGCCCGAACAGCTCGGCCTCGCCGCCGGGGGCCGCGTAGGCGATCCGCGGGTGGAGCCGGACCAGGTCGCCACCGAAGGTGACGACGATGGACTTGAAGGAGGCGTCACGGCCGACCAGCGTGTTGTGCTGGGCGACGTGGACGGCCTTCTCGTCCCAGTCCTGGACGGATACGACGGTCAGCTTCGCTCCGTCGCCCAGGACGTAGTCGACGTTGGCCGCGAGCACCGCGTCACCGGTGTGGTCGATGACGACGACGGCCTCGGCGAAGGCACCCAGTTCGATGAGCTGGTGGCCGTAGGCCACGCCGCCCTGCCCGTGCACGGCGATCCGGATCGGCTCGGTGAGCACGGCCTCCTTGGCGACGGTGACGACCGAGGCCTGCTGGAAGGCCGAGTACGCCTGCGCGGCGACACGGTCCACCGGCGTGCCGGCCTTGCCGAGTCGCGCGTCGTCACGGCCGACCGTCTCGACCGTCACGCCCGACGGCGCCTCGATGACGACCTTGACGCCGTCACCGGTGGCGACGGCGGTCCCGTCGTGCAGTCCGCGCAGTCGCTCCAGCGGCGTGAACCGCCATTCCTCCTCGCGGCCGTGCGGGACCGCGAAGTCCGCGACGTCGAAGGACGGGGGGGCGCTCATGCGCGTGGCGACGGTGGACTCGGCCGCCACCGCGATGGACCCGGCGGTGGTGGAGCCCGCAGGGATTTTCTGAGCCTCAGCCATGGCTGTCGTAGTGCTCGCTTTCTCAGTCAAGAACTCTCGGGGACGATCGGCGGACGGCGGGGCCGTACTAGCCGACCGAGCCCTCCATCTGCAGCTCGATCAGCCGGTTGAGCTCGAGGGCGTACTCCATCGGCAGCTCCTTGGCGATCGGCTCGACGAAGCCGCGCACGATCATCGCCATGGCCTCGAACTCGGTCATGCCGCGGCTCATCAGGTAGAAGAGCTGGTCCTCGGAGACCTTGGAGACCGTCGCCTCGTGTCCCATCGACACGTCGTCCTCGCGGACGTCGACGTAGGGATAGGTGTCGGACCGGGAGATGGTGTCCACGAGCAGCGCGTCGCACAGCACGTTGGACTTGGCGCCGGGCGCGCCCTCGCCGATCTCGATCAGACCGCGGTAGGAGGTACGCCCGCCGCCTCGCGCCACCGACTTGGAGACGATGTTGGAGGAGGTGTTCGGCGCCATGTGCACCATCTTGGCGCCGGCGTCCTGGTGCTGGCCCTCGCCCGCGAAGGCGATGGACAGGGTCTCGCCCTTGGCGTGCTCGCCCATCAGGTAGACGGCCGGGTACTTCATGGTGACCTTGGAGCCGATGTTGCCGTCGACCCACTCCATGGTCGCGCCCTCGTACGCCACGGCGCGCTTGGTGACGAGGTTGTACACGTTGTTCGACCAGTTCTGGATGGTCGTGTAGCGGCAGCGGCCGCCCTTCTTCACGATGATCTCGACGACCGCGGAGTGCAGGGAGTCCGAGGAGTAGATCGGAGCGGTGCAGCCCTCGACGTAGTGGACGTAGGCGTCCTCGTCGACGATGATCAGCGTCCGCTCGAACTGGCCCATGTTCTCCGTGTTGATACGGAAGTAGGCCTGGAGCGGGATCTCGACGTGTACACCCTTCGGCACGTAGATGAAGGAGCCGCCGGACCACACGGCGGAGTTCAGCGAGGCGAACTTGTTGTCACCGACGGGGATGACGGTGCCGAAGTACTCCTTGAAGAGCTCCGGGTGCTCCTTCAGCGCGGTGTCGGTGTCCATGAAGATGACACCCTGCGCCTCGAGCTCCTCGTTGATCTGGTGGTAGACCACCTCGGACTCGTACTGCGCGGCGACACCGGCGACCAGGCGCTGCTTCTCCGCCTCCGGGATACCGAGCTTGTCGTACGTGTTCTTGATGTCCTCGGGCAGGTCCTCCCAGGACTCCGCCTGCTTCTCCGTGGACCGCACGAAGTACTTGATGTTGTCGAAGTCGATCCCCGACAGGTCCGAGCCCCAGTTCGGCATGGGCTTCTTGCCGAACAGCTTCAGACCCTTGAGCCGGAGGTTGAGCATCCACTCCGGCTCGTTCTTCTTCTCCGAGATGTCGCGGACGACAGCTTCGGACAGGCCGCGCTTCGCCGCCGCGCCTGCCGCGTCGGAGTCGGCCCAGCCGAATTCGTACGTGCCCAGGCCATCGAGCTCAGGGTGGGCAGTCTCCGTGGGGAGCGTCATGCGGGGTTCCTCCCGGCCGTGCTTGCGGATGCTGAATGAGCGGTCTGTGAAGTCTGTGGTGCTGCGGGGCCGCTGCGCGGAACGAACGTCGTGCACACCCCGTCGCCGTGGGCGAGGGTGGCGAGACGCTGTACGTGGGTCCCCAGCAGGCTGGAGAAGAATTCCGTCTCCGCCTCGCACAGCTGCGGGAACTTCTCGGCGACGTGCGCGACGGGGCAGTGGTGCTGGCACAACTGCTCGCCCTGCTGGGGCCCCGGCGCGCTGCGCGCCGTAGCAGCGTACCCGTCGGCCGACAGGGCCTTGGCCAGCGCCTCGGTGCGCGATTCGGGGCCGGCGGCCTCGACGACCGCGCGGTACGTCTCGGACTGGGCGGCCATCCTGGCGCGGGCGAAGGCGACGAGCGCCTCGTCCCCCGCCGTGTCGGCGATCCAGCGCAGGGCGTCCGCGGCGAGCTTGTCGTAGGACTGGTCGAAGGCGTCCCGGCCGCAGTCGGTGAGGGCGAAGACCTTGGCCGGACGGCCACGGGTCCTGGCGCCGTACACCCGCTGCTCACGGGCCTCGACCACATCGTCGGAGACGAGGGCGTCGAGGTGCCTGCGCACGGCGGCCTGGGTCAGCCCGACGCGCTTGGCCAGATCGGCGACGGTGGACGGGCCGTGGTCCAGGATGGAGCGCGCGACCCGGTTGCGCGTCGAACGCTCACCGGTCGCGAGTTCCTCCTGGGGAGCCTCGCCAACGTATTTCACAACGCCATTGTTGCGTAATTCCCTCGGACGTGACAACCCACCCCGGAACCGGGCGCGGTGCCCTTCATCACTTAGGTGTACCTAAATTGACCTGCGGAAACAGCTGATCACGGCAGCCCGGCGCAGGTGAGGGCGCTCCCGGGGGGCCGGCCGCCGCACCGGCGGGAGTCCTCGGAAGACCCGGGGGAACCCGGCGCGCCGGGCCCCCGGACGGCCCACCTAGAATTGCCGGCCATGAGCAGTGAGCCCGTCGTACAGGCCAGGGGCCTGGTCAAGCGGTACGGCACGAAGACGGCGGTCGACGGCCTCGATCTGGAGATCTCGGCGGGCACGGTGACCGCGGTCCTCGGCCCCAACGGCGCCGGCAAGACCACCACGATCGAGACCTGCGAGGGCTACCGGCGTCCCGACGCGGGGTCCGTGAGGGTCCTCGGCCTCGACCCCGTCGCCGACGCGGCCCGGCTCCGCCCCCGCATCGGGGTGATGCTGCAGTCCGGGGGCATCTACCCGGGTGCCCGCGCCGACGAGATGCTCCGCCACACGGCCAGGCTCCACGCCCATCCGCTCGACGTCGACACGCTCGTCGAGCGCCTCGGGCTCGGCAGCTGCGGCCGTACCGTCTACCGGCGGCTCTCCGGTGGCCAGCAGCAGCGCCTCGCCCTGGCCATGGCCGTCGTCGGCCGCCCCGAGCTGGTCTTCCTGGACGAGCCGACGGCGGGCCTCGACCCGCAGGCCCGGCGCTCCACGTGGGACCTGGTCCGCGAGCTGCGGGCCGACGGCGTGTCCGTCGTCCTCAGCACGCACTTCATGGACGAGGCCGAGGCGCTCGCCGACGATGTCGCCGTCATCGACGCCGGGCGCGTCATCGCCCAGGGCAGCCCGGAGAAGCTGTGCCGCGGCGGCGCCGAGAACACCCTGCGCTTCACCGGCCGGCCAGGACTGGACCTCGCCTCGCTGCTCAAGGCGCTTCCGGACGGCAGCGAGGCCGCGGAGCTCACGACCGGCGCCTACCGCATCACCGGGCGGATCGATCCCGAACTGCTGGCGACCGTCACCAGCTGGTGCGCGCAGAACGGCGTGATGCCGGACGGCATCGCGGTGGAGCGGCACACACTGGAGGACGTCTTCCTCGAACTGACCGGCAAGGAGCTGCGCGCATGAGCGCCGGTACGTACACCCCGCGCCCCGGCGCCGCCCCGCTCTCCCGCATGATCGCCGCCCAGGCGGCCCTGGAGACGCGGATGCTCCTGCGCAACGGTGAGCAGCTGCTGCTCACCGTGGTCATCCCCACGCTGCTGCTCGTCCTGTTCGGCACCGTCGACATCGTCGACACCGGCGCGGGCGAGCCGGTCGACTTCCTGGCCCCGGGCGTCCTCGCCCTCGCCGTGATGTCCACGGCCTTCACGGGCCAGGCCATCGCGACGGGTTTCGAGCGGCGCTACGGGGTGCTCAAGCGGCTGGGCGCCTCGCCGCTCCCCCGCTGGGGCCTGATGACGGCGAAGACACTCTCGGTACTGGTCACGGAGGTGCTCCAGATCGTCCTGCTGACCGCGATCGCCTTCGCGCTGGGCTGGTCACCGGACGGCAACCCGTTCGCCGTGGTGCTGCTCCTGCTGCTGGGCACCGTGGCCTTCTCCGGGCTCGGCCTGCTGATGGCCGGAACGCTGAAGGCCGAGGCGACGCTGGCGGCGGCGAACCTGGTCTTCCTGCTGCTCCTGGTCGGCGGCGGGGTGATCGTGCCGCTGGACAGGTTCCCGGACGCGGCGCAGTCGGCGCTCGGACTGCTGCCGATCTCGGCGCTCTCCGACGGCCTGCGGGACGTCCTCATGCACGGCGCGGCGATGCCCTGGGGCGACGTGGCGGTCCTGGCCGTGTGGGCGGTCGTGGGGCTGGGCGCCTCGGCCCGGTTCTTCCGCTGGGAGTGAGCCGGCCGGGTCCGGGGAGATGTCCGGGCTCAGCCGGGAATGCCCACCCCTCGTGAAAACATGCACAAGCCGTTCCCTACGATGGGGCGCGTGGAAACCCCCATCTCCTTCATCGCCAAGCGCTGGACGCCGTCGGTGAGGACCGCCAAACGGGCCGCGCTCGCCGCGGTGGTGATGAGCGTCTTCATCATCATCACGGGCGGTGCGGTCCGTCTCACCGGTTCCGGCCTGGGCTGCGACACCTGGCCCAAGTGCACCGACGACAGCCTCTTCGCCACCCCCGAACAGGGCCTGCACGGTGCCATCGAGTTCGGCAACCGGATGCTCACCTACGTCCTGTGTGCGGCCGTCGGCTGGGCGATCATCGCGGCGCGCTCCGTGAAGCCCCGCCGGCGCGGTCTCAGCCGCCTGGCCTGGTCGCAGTTCTGGCTGGTGATGGGCAACGCCGTCATCGGCGGGATCACGGTCTGGGCGGGTCTGAACCCCTGGTCGGTGGCCGGGCACTTCCTGCTCGCCAACTGCCTCCTCACGGTCACCGTCATCACCTGGGTACGGATGGGCGAGGGCGACACGGCTCCGCGCCCCCGCGCGCCGCTCCCGGTGCGCCGGCTGGCCTGGGCCGTCGTCGCGGTGACGGCCGTCCTGATCGCGCTGGGCACCACCGTGACCGGTTCCGGCAAGCACGCCGGGGACAGCAGCGACGTACCGCGCATGCCGTGGGACTGGAGCGCCGCCGCCCACGTGCACGCCGTCGCGGCCTGGGTGGTCTGCCTCCTGGCCGTCGCGATGTGGTTCGCCCTGCGCGTCGTGGACGCCCCCGCGGACACCCGCGCCCGCGCCCGCGACCTGCTGATCGTGCTGCTCGCGCAAGGCGGGATCGGCTACGCGCAGTACTTCAACGACGTGCCCGGGATCCTGGTGGGCTTCCACATGCTCGGCTCGTCCCTCCTGTGGATCGCGGTGCTGCGCCTGCTGCTGTCGCTGCGCGAGCGCCCCGTTGCCGGACCGGGCGTTCCCGCCCCGGCGACGGAAGACCTGCCGGAGCACGCGGCCGCGCGCTGACCCGCCCCCAGCACGGCCACGGCCCCCGTCCGGCGCGGACGGGGGCCGTCGCGTACCCGCAGGAGGCCGGCCGCGTGCTCAGCCCTTGCTGTTGGAAGGTCCGCCGACCTGGATTCCGGCCATCCGGGACCACTCGTACGGGCCGGTGCGGACCTTCGCGGCGAAGTCACCGTCGAAGTCCTCGTGCACTGTGATGCCCGCCTTCCGCGTGGCACTCTCCGCCACCGCGTAGGAGGGAGCGACCAGGTCGCCCCAGCCCCCGTCCTCGCCGACCAGCACGATACGGGTGCCCGCCTGGCCGAGGTGGGCGAGCTGCCCCTCGGCACCGCCGTGCGCCCGGGCGAAGGCGCCGATCTGCTTCGCGAGCCTGGCCGCCCTGCGCTCCGCGCGGGCCGCCTGCCTGCTCTCGTCCGACTGGGTCCGGGTCTCTGCCGTCTCTGCCATGAACAGGATGCTACCGACGGGTAGATCAACTGGCGACGGGCGGGGGACGTGGCTTCGGCCACGTCC